>CAYQLQ010000013.1:0-13082 GCA_964418495.1 Candidatus Woesearchaeota archaeon
GAAGAAAAAAGGTAGCTTTTCAGAGCTTTCGAGGCAAACTGTCCGGTCTACTTTGGATGATAACAAAATTAATAAACCTCTTTTATCTTTGACAATTATGAATAAAAAGTTGGTGGTTGGAATTGCGCTGGTTTTTGTGGTTGCCCTCGGAATGTTCGCGGTTTTTTCAAATTCGTCGCGGAGTTTCAATGTTACAGAAATGTTCAACCTGCACGGGCGCGTGATTGATTATGGGACATATTCAGACCCAGAAGAAGTTCTTTCAAAAATGACCTCTGAGGAAATCGGCGACGGAGAAAAAATCTACATTGTTCTGGGCGACGGCGAGGACGTGACGCTCTCAACTTACGAAGAAATTGTTTACGGAAATATTGGAATTATCGCGGGAACTTTAAATTCTAATTTGGAAGTTGGGAAAAGAAAAGAAAGTGTTGAAAATCTTGCGGTAAAGAACAACAAATTTTCTGTGGAGCTTGACGGAGAAGCATACAACTTTGAAGTCACGCCAGAAGAAAGTGTTTATCTCGTCGTGAAAAGTGAATAAAAAGATTAATAAAGTTCTTTGGGATATTTTTTATATGAAAAAGAGGGGACAGTTTTATTTGCTTGCGGCGTTGATTATTATCGCGATTATTCTTGGTTTTGTTGTTGTGAATAATTATGTTTTGAGCGACAGTTCGTCGAAGCTTTATGATTTGAAAGAAGAACTTGGAATTGAAAGCGAGAAGGTTCTGGATTTCGGGACGATGCAAATGAATGGTGACAACGCAGAATTGCTAGAACATTTCACGACGCTGTATAACGAATTCGCAGGAAGCGACAAGGAAATTTATTATATTTTCGGAAACAGCGAAAAAATTCTTGCGTATTCTTACGCAGATGAAAATGTAGGAACGATAAGTGTTGAGGGTGCTGGAGCTATTGGAATTGATAAGAAAGTGAAACGAGACCTTCCGCAGCGAAGAGTGGAGGGGGAAGAAAAAGTTATTGTGAGAATAAAAGAACAGGATTATTCTTTTGATTTGAAAAGTGGGGAGAATTTTTATTTTGTGATTCAGCAGGAAGCGGGGGGTAGCCAGTATGTTGTCACGTCGTAGAGGAATTAGTCCGATTATTGCGTATGTGCTGTTGGTTAGTTTCGTGCTTGTGATGGTGCCGATTGTTTATCAAGGGTTGAAAAGTTATGTTCCGCAAGAATCTCTGGAATGCCCAGAAGGAATTTCGGTTTTTGTTCAGGATTATTCGTGCGAAGAAAATGAAGACGGAACTTACAATCTGACTTTGGAAATAAAAAACAACGGGCGGTTTGATGTTGGCGGATTTTTAATTCACGCGGGCGACGGCAGTTCAGAAGTTGCTTCAGAAGATTTGTCGTCGAGGATTATAGAAGGCGGAAAGATTCTTGGGGGGATGGTGGTTTTCGCGAGCGGAGATGATAATCCTCTGGGACCGGGAAATATGCGGAAAACTGTTTTCAACATTAATCAGGAAATTGCAAAAGTTGATATTCTGCCGATGAGGTTTCAGGAAAAGGATGGAAAGAAAAAAATAGTTATCTGCAGTAATGCGGGATTGAAAGAGGATGTTGCTTGTAGATAAATTTAAAAGAACTGGAGATTTTAGAAGACGATGAAAAGAAAAGCTCTGTCGCCGGTGATTGCTACGGTTTTGCTTATTGCGATGGTAATTGTAATCGGGCTGATTGTGTTTTTGTTTTTTAAAAATCTCGCAGGAGAAACAATCACAAAGTTCGACGGAGAAAATATCAAACTGGTTTGCGACGATGTTGCTTTCAGCGCGAGTTATTCTTCAGAAATTCTAACAATTTCAAATATCGGAAATGTTCCAATCTATGGATTTGATTTAAAACTTTATACTGGAAAAGATTATTCAACAGAAAGACTTGCTGATATTTCCGGAGTTGTTTGGTCGGGTTCTGGACTTAATCCTGGCGGAGTTTTTTCAGGGAATATTGGGGAGCATGACAAAATTCAAGTAATTCCTGTTCTTCTTGGAACTTCTGAATCTGGTGAAAAAGTTTATGTTTGCGACGACGCTGTGGGCAAGGAGCTCGCATGAAATCGCGCGGACTTTCAGGAATAATCTCGACGGTGATTTTGATTGCACTTGCGATTGTGATTGTCTCGATTGTGTGGGGAGTTGTCAGCAATCTTGTTCAGGAAAATCTTGAAGAAACAGAATCGTGCTTTGGAAATTTTGACAAAGTTGTTTTGAACAATCGGAACACATGCAACAATTCTGAAACAGGCGAACTTCAGTTTTCAATTG
Source organism: Candidatus Woesearchaeota archaeon (assembly GCA_964418495.1). Taxonomy (GTDB): domain Archaea; phylum Nanobdellota; class Nanobdellia; order Pacearchaeales; family GW2011-AR1; genus CAYQLQ01. Next base: position 2,290 of record CAYQLQ010000013.1, read on the forward strand.
AAATCCGCGACGCTGATGTTGACGAGGTTTTGGTTTCTGTGTCCAGTGTTGCAAAAACTTCTGGATTTAAGATTACAAAAATCGCAGGGACGATTGCAAATCTTAGGGAATATTCCGAAGATTCGGAGGGGGTTAGTCTTCCAGGTAAAAACGGCGGGAAAACCTATCTTCTCAATCTGGCGGCGGCAGGAATTTCAGATGTTCAGTCGATTAAAATTGCTCCGATTATCAACGGAAAGCAGTGCGACACTTCAGACACTATTTCTGAAATAAGCAATTGTTTATTGAGTGTTTAGAACTTTATTCTAGAGATTGTTGTTTTTTCATTTTCTATTTTCCTCCTCTCAGAATTGCCTCTAATTTTCTTAGTATCTCTTTGTCTTCCACAAATTGAACGCTACCGTTAAGAGATATAGTAATTCGTTTAATTCCTAAGGACGAATGTCTTCCCGCGGGGATGGTTGTTCTTTTTTCTTCTGTTCCCCATTCATGAGAGTCATCGCCATAGTGGGCGCAAACCCATTCTCGAGAACGATATTCATAACTCTCATCTATCCACTCGTATACTGCAGTTTGGTTTATTGATATTGCTCCGCCGGGGAGAGTATAAACATGGACTCTCCTTCTTTTTTCGTTTCCCTCGTAATGATCCCCCCACCTTTTAGGGGATCGTTGAACACTCGAGGTTACTAACTCTGCATTAGGGAATGCTCCCCTAAATTCTCTAAGAATCTTTGTTCCATGACGCATGCTAAAGTTTCCTTTCTTTGCAATAGTTTTTTTCATTTTCTATTTCTCCTCAGGTTCTAACAAAAGCATATTTTGGGCGCTTTGTAGAAATAATCTGGAAGACTTTTTTTGGAATGATTTTATAATCTGGGACTCTCACTTCCTCTATGTGCTCTAGTATAATCTCTTGATCCCCTCCCAAGGGGTTTGACCAATGTGTTCCTACCTTATAAGATTCTCTATGAGAAGTTCCTAAATCGACCCTTTCTGGAGGGCGAACATGAATTTGATAGGACAAATTCTCTATGGATGGACTCTTGGGGGGTGTATTCAACATTAATTCAAAAATATCATTTCCTCTTTTTATTCCAAGCCATTCGGCAAAAGAATCATAGCAATCTGAACCCTTTTCAAGAAAAAATATCTCTCTTTCTTCTATCCTCTTTAGACAATCTCTCTTAACCATCCTTGGAGTATTTTGAATAATCCTCTCAAGTTCCTCTTCCGTAGGGTCTGCAGGAAATTGTTTTGAAAAAAACCAACCGAATGAGGGGAGATATAAGGCCTTTTCTCTCAAAAGAATCCTTGGCACATCTCTTTCTGCACGACAGGATCCATCTCTGTGTTGAAAAGCCCATAACGGACTAATAACATCATGGACACTCCTTCCCCCTCTTGAAGTTATAGTGCTCCAATCGCTAGAGCAATAAGCTCTTAATTCTGAATAATTCAATATATCTGTTTCGTGCGAGTCTAGAGCTTCTTTCGCCCCCATGACAAGGACGTTATCTTGTGGATGTTTTTTGGCCATTTTTCTATTCTCCGTCGTGGATTACCACATTCAAGTAATAACCCTCCTTTATTTAAGGATATGTTGTAATGGGAGTTACTACATTTAGAAAGATTTAAATAATTAGAAAATCGCCAAATTAGATGGAAATAAAATCTGTGTTGATGGAATTTGGTTTAACAGATAAAGAAATAGATGTTTATCTTGCATTGTTAAGGACGGGAAATTGTCAGGCTTCTGAAATTGCCCAGAAAACAAATATCCACAGAATAAATGTTTATGATATCTTGGAGAGATTACAGGAAAAAGGACTTGTTGGTTTTGCTATTGAGGGGAAAACAAAAAAATACGAAGCAATTGACCCGAAGAAAATTCTGGAATTGGAAGAAGAAAGAAAAGAAAAAATAAAATCAATAATCCCAGAATTAATTAAACAAAGAGAAATGGCAAATTTGCCTCAAGAAGCAGTGATTCTAAAAGATAAAAAAGGGATTCAGAATATTTTGGAGGAAATTACAAAGTCTAAAACAGAAGTTTTACTTTTCGCTTCTGGTTGGGGATTTAAAGAAAACTTTCCAAATTATGCCCCAATATGGCATGAAAGGTTTAGAATAAATAAAGTAAAGATAAGATGTTTGTTAAGTAGTAAATTTAAAGATACCGAAATTCCAAAACCGCTGGTATGTAAATTTCTTCCGAGCGAGTTTGTTTTTCCCTCGACAACCTGTATTTATGAAGATAAGGTTCTAATTATTATGTGGGGCGCTTCTCCGATTGCAGTTTTGGTTAGAGGGAAAGAGATTTTTGATTCCAATAGGGAGTTTTTTGAAATGCTTTGGAAAATCGCGACGAGATAATTTGGATTAATAGGGGTTTTTGGGTTTCTCCGCCTGTAAAATTTTAACAAAGAAAATATTATAAACTCTCTTAAACTTGACTAAGAAAAGAGATGAGACAAAAATTCGGACAGGTTTGGGTGGAAACTGTGATTTACACGCTCGTGGCTTTTGCGATTATCGGGGCGGTTCTCGCGTTTGCGAAGCCGAAAATAGAGGAACTTCAGGACCGGGCGATTGTCGAGCAGTCGATTTCAATTATGAAAGAGATTGATTCTGTGATAAAAGAAATCGGAGTTCCTGGAAACAAACGGGTTCTTGATTTGTCAATAAAAAAAGGTGTGTTTAAAATTTCTGGCGGAACAAATGAATTGGTTTTTGAAATCGAAGGGCGGAGCGAGTACAGCGAGCCGGGAAAAGAAATTGCAGACGGGAATCTTTTAATTAAAACAGAAAAGAAAAACGAGATGAGTGTGGTTACGATAACGCGCGAGTATGGGCTTTTGGATTTGCGATACAACGGGAACGACGAGGACAAAGTTTTGAGTGCAGCGTCGACGCCGTATAAATTAACTATATCAAGTGAAGAAGACGGAGGGAAGATAATAAATCTTCTTGTTGAATAATGGTTGAAAAAGGAATCCTTGCTTATCCGCGTCCGGAGATAAATTTTTTTCCGAAGGCGCCGAAACTGAAACGGCTCGCAGACAAAAGCCGCGTCGATATACGATACACGCTGATCGCTCCGTTCGCGTATGTGCATATTCACTGGAACGAAAAAGAATCAGAACTGATGTATGAAATCGAGGAGCCGGAACTTAGTCAGGAAGAGAATGAAAATCTTAGGGAAATTATTTCAGCGATGAGAAACATAATAAATTTCGAGGGGCTCGTGGAAAAAAAGCCGGATGTTCTTCTGGATTATATTGACCGGAAACTGAAAGTTCTCGTCGCGGAGTTGGGAATTTCGTTTTCTTATGAAAGTTACAAGAAAATATATTATTATTTGTGCCGGGATTTTATTGGGTTCAACGAGATTGAGCCGCTTCTGCAGGATTATTTTATCGAGGATATTGAATGCAACGGCGTCGGAAGTCCGGTTTATATTGTGCACCGGGTTTATAGGAATATGCGGACGAATCTTTCGTTCAAGGGGCTGGGGCATCTTGGAAGTTTCGTGGAAAAACTCGCGCAGAAATGTGGGAAATATATTTCGTATGCAAATCCGATTCTCGACGGAAGTTTGCCTGACGGAAGCCGTGTGAACGCGACTTACACGAAAGACATCACGAGTCGCGGACCGACTTTTACAATTCGAAAATTCACAAAGACGCCGTGGACACCGCCGCAACTTTTGGAGTTCCGAACTCTCAGTCCTGAAATGCTTGCTTATCTTTGGCTTCTTGTGGAATATAAAATGAATATTCTTATAACCGGAGGAACATCGTCGGGAAAGACGACGCTTCTTAATGCGATTGCGTTTTTTATTCCGCCGGAGGCGCGGGTTGTCAGCATCGAAGATACGCGCGAGTTGAATCTTCCGAGGGAAAACTGGTTGCCGAGTGTTGTTCGGGCTGCGACAGGTTTGAAAAATATTGGGGAAGTTGATTTGTTCGCGCTTTTGAAAAGTTCGTTCCGGCAGAATCCAGATTATGTTGTAGTGGGGGAAGTTCGGGGAAAAGAAGCGTATGTTCTTTTTCAGGGAATGGCGTCGGGGCATTCTTCAATAAGCACGATTCACGCGGACTCGGTTGACACGGTTATCAAAAGATTGGAGACTCCTCCGATTGAACTTTCGCCGACGCTGGTTAATGTTCTCGACTGCGTCTGCGTTATGACGCACGCGATTGTTAATAAAGAAGAAACGCGAAAACTCAAAGAAATTGTGGAGATTCTTAATGTCGACCCGGACGGAATCGCGCGGACGAACACACCGTTTGTTTGGAATCCTGCAGACGACCAGTTTTACTTCAAAAGCGACAGCCAGATATTCGCGAAGATTTCACAAAGATACGGACTCGCGAAAGAAGAGCTGGCGAAAGAATTCCGTCGGAGAGTTCAGCTGATTTACACACTTCATAAAAATCGGGTTTTCGGATTCAACAGGGTTCAGGAAATTATAAACAAATATCACAAGAAACCTGAAGAGATTTTACGAGAGTTTGGTGTTCAATAACAAAACTTTAATAATGTGTTTTATTTATTTTAGGCATGGCAAAAGAGGAGCATTTGGAATTTCTTAGTTCGCTGATAAAGTCCCTTGAGTCGTCGGTGGCTGGGATGAAAACTGCTTATCGCGACGGCGATTCAGTGTCTTTGGAAAAAGCGAAAAAACTTTCTGTTCAGATTGCTTCGCAAATAGGAGAAATTGCAAAATGAGTGTTGATTTCCGCCAGATTGAAAACGCAATTGCAGAAGAGAAAAAAATTATTCTTGAGGTTTTGAAATATTCCAAAGAAGCTGGAAAGGCGGATGAAAAGGCGATGCTGGGAAAGCATCTTGAATCTCTGAAGAAAAATTTGCAGGAGAAGAATTCTGAAGTTGAAGCGTTGATTGAGAGAGTTTATATTCCGAAGAAATTGAATTTTTCCGGAAGGAGAAGTTTAGGGAATTCTCTGAAAAAGATTTCTGATAATTCAGAACTTGAGGAGGTTTCGCTGAAAAGAATTAGCGCGAAGATAAAAGAACAAAAACCCCTGCACAGCTCGGTGAAACCTAATCTTTATGTCCGGCTCGCGAACAAAGTTTTTTTTAATTTTTCTGTGGATTCTATTAAGAAAGACAGGTTCAGATATTTGCGGAGGGATCTTGTCCGGTCGCATCTGCGGATTCTTCCGACGAGCTATGTTTCCCTGATGATGATGTGCTTTGCGATTTCGATTTTCGCGGCGGTTTTTATTTTTGCGTTTCTGCTTTTTTTTAATTTGGGTTTTGTTTATCCTTTTATAAGTTCTGCGACAGGAAACTTGGGAACGCGGATACTTCAGATTTTTTGGGTGCTTATTGCAATTCCTGCCGGGACTTTTCTCGCGCTGTATTTTTATCCGTCGGCGGAGAAGAAAGCGCTCGAGATGAAAATTAATTCAGAGCTCCCGTTTGCGACAATCCACATGGCGGCGATATCCGAGGCGATGGTGAATCCGTCGGAGATTTTCAAGATTATCATAAAGTCGCACGAGTATCCGAGCATTTCAAAAGAATTTACGAAGATAATTAATGAGGTGACTATTTACGGTTCGGATTTGGTGAACAGTCTTCGGGATTCGGCGTTTAACAATCCGAGTTCGAAACTTGCGGATTTGCTTAATGGAATCGCGACGACGCTGACTTCGGGCGGGGACTTGTCTGAATTTTTTGACAAGCGTTCGCAGACACTTCTTTTTGAATATAGAATTGAACAGGAAAAATCAACGCGGGCTGCGGAGACGTTCATGGATATTTACATAAGCGTTGTTATTGCGGCGCCGATGATTCTTATGCTTTTACTGATGATGATGAAAATAAGCGGACTGGGAATTTCGCTGAGCACGTCGACGATTACTTGGATTATGGTTCTCGGCGTTTCTGCAATCAACGCGATTTTCCTTGTGTTTCTGCAACTGAGGTCGAATCCATGAGATTTCAAAAAATGCACTGGATTGGAATTGGGGCGGGGCTGGCAATAATTATTCTGTCGCTGTTTTTCATAGGGAATAAAATATTTTTCTTTCTCGCGGGAATTGGAATTCTGACTGCGATTCTTCCGTTTGTTTTTTATTTTGTCCAAGAGAATCAGATTTATAACGAGAAGGAAGAAATGTTTCTTGAGTTTGCGCGGAATCTTGTCGAGAGTGTGAAAACCGGGACGCCGATAAGCAAGAGTATTGTGAATGCGAAGGACAGGTCTTACGGAGTTTTGAGCGAGAATATTCAGAAACTTGCGAATCAGATTTCTATGGGAATTCCGTTTAGCACGGCGATTAAAATTTTCGCGCAGGATGTTGGGAACCGGACGGTTTCGCGGGCGGTGACTTTGATAGGGCAGACAGAAAAAGCGGGCGGGGATATTGGCGAGATACTTGAATCTGTTGCCGGGGCGGTTAGTATGTCAGACAAATTGAAAAAGGAAAGAAAGGCGGCGATATCGACGCTGGTTGTTCAGGGTTATATTATTTTTCTCGTGTTTATAATTATTATTCTTGTTATGCAGTTCAAGATTATTCCGATGATTCCTGAAATTGGCGGGGGGAACATAGGAAGCATGTCTGTCGGAAGCGGGGGCGGTGTCGACGCTGCGTCATTTTCGCAGTCGTTTCTTTATCTTCTTTTAATACAAGGATTTTTCAGCGGACTGATTATCGGAAAACTTTCAGAAGGAAATGTGCGCGCAGGAATAAAACATTCTTTCATTCTGGTTGTTTTGTCTTTTGTGCTTTCGGCAGGAGCGAATTTAATATGGGCGGTTTAGGAAAAAAAGGCTCGCACGTCGGAATGGTTCTTTCGTTTGTTGTGTTTGTAACTTTTGTTATTTTTGTTTATTCAATTCTTGGGCCGAGTGTTTTCTCAGGACAGGGTTCTAGCGAAGAGCTGAAAGAACTTGAAAAGAATCTTGCTGAAGAAATTTCCGGAAACTTTAGTTCGTTGAGTGTTGTTATTGAAAATTCCGGGTTGGGAGATTGTGTTATTTTTACGGGATTGGTTGATGGGAATTTTGTAGTTGTGAAAAATTCTAACGGGGGAATTTTGAATTCTGAATTTAACGAAGGGGTTTTGAAAGTTGAATCGCAGGGAGAGAATTTTTTGAAAATATATTCTTCAGAAGAGGAGTTTGCTTTTTCAGGGGTTTCTGGTTCGTGTTTGGAAATTGGCGAGGGGGATTATTCTATTGGCTCGTCCAGAGAGCAGAAGATGATTTTTGAGACGCGGATGCGTGGGGTTGTTGGGGAATATGGGGCGGATTATGAAACGCTGAAAGAGAAACTTGGAATGACGCGGGATTTCTCGTTTAGTTTTGTTTTGGACGACAGCGAAGAGATTGGGGAGATTTCTTCGGCAGGAAAAGAAGTTTATGCAGACAGAATTCCAATTTCATATGTTGATTCGCAAGCAGAGATTAAGTCAGGTTTTATAAATATCCGAGTATGGTAATTAATATGTTGAAACAGAAAAGAGGGTGGATTCGGATTGTCGAGGCGTTCGTGGCTGTGCTTTTGATAGCAGGTGTTTTGCTGATTGTTCTGAACAAGACCAGCGTCGGGGGGAATGTTTCTGAGGAAATTTATGAAATTGAAAAAGGAATTTTGCGGGAAATTGAATTGTCGAGTTCGTTGAGGCAGGAGGTTCTTTTGGTTAGTGGAAGTTTTGTTGCGTGGGGGAATTTTGATTCTAATGGATTGGAAGGCGTCCGGAATAAAATAAATGAGAGGACGCCAGCGGATTTGATTTGCGAGGCGAGGGTTTGCGACCTTGATAAAGTTTGCGCGATGGAACAGATTATCGACGCTGATGTTTATGCGCAGGCGGTTGCGATTACAGCAAACAATGAGATTTACAGTCCGCGTCAGTTAAAATTATTCTGCTGGAAGAAATGAAATTCAAATTTCTCGAGCACACGGCGGACGTGAAGTTTCAGGCGTTTGGGAAAAGTCTGGAGGAATGTTTTGTTAATTGCACGCTGGCGATGAAAGAAACTGTTTGCGGGAAACTGAAAGTTCGGGGGGAAATAAAAAAGAAAATTTCTGTGCGCGGAAAAGACAACGAAAGTTTGCTGTATAATTTTTTGGAGGAATTTTTGTTTTTGCTCGACGCTGAGGATTTTTTAATTGGGGGAATTGGAGAATTGAAAATTCAGGGCGGGAAATTAACAGCGACGGTTTTGGGGGGGAAGGCAGAGGATTACAAATTCACAAACAGCGTCAAGGCGGTGACTTACAATGAAATGTTTGTGAAGCGCGACGGGAAAAAGTGGGTTGCTCAGGTTGTGCTGGATGTTTGATGATCAAATATAAAAGTTAGATTTAATAATTAGGAATTATTAATTATCTAATGGCCAAATTAGTCTTGAAGGATTTTATAAAAGAAGAAGTTATGGAGTTCTTTGTTATTTTATTTACTATCCTGCTTAGTTTATCCTTGGGGGTATTTGTATATGAGAAGTATATATCCTTGGGCCCAATCTTAGTTATTATTCTTGGGTTAATAACCTTGGGATTCTTCATAAGAGCTAAGGCTATTAAGCGTTTTGAAAATTATAAAAAATTAAATAATTAAAACTTAAGTAACAAGAACTCTTCTTCAATTAAATATAAATACTCTCCCTGATTTTTCTAATTATGCAGATAAATAAAATTTCAGATTATGAATGGGAAATTCCGGCGGATGGGAAGATGAAAGTTCCTGTGCGGATTTTTGCGAGCGAGAAGCTTCTCGAGGGAATGAAGGGCGACAAGACACTGGAACAGGCACGGAATGTTGCTCAGCTTCGTGGAATCGTGAAGAAGTCGATTGTGTGTCCGGATGCGCATCAGGGTTATGGATTTTCGATCGGCGGCGTCGCTGCGTTTGATTTGGAAAAAGGGATTATTTCTCCGGGCGGTGTTGGTTATGATATTAATTGCGGAATTCGCCTGCTCGCGTCGGATTTGGATGTTAAGGAACTTGAAAAAAAGAAAAAAGAAATTCTTCATCAGATTTCGCGGGATGTACCGAAAGGCGTCGGGCGCGGAGGAAAAATAAATCTGAAAAAAACCGACATAAAAGAAATTCTTGAAACTGGTTGCGAGTGGGCTGTTGCGAATGGTTACGGAAAGCCAGAAGATTTGGAAAGAATTGAAGACAATGGATGCATTGAAGGCGGGAAAATCAGCGACGTTAGTGAGCGGGCTTTGCGACGGGGAATCGGACAACTCGGAACTTTGGGAGCGGGAAATCATTTTCTGGAAATTCAGGAAGTTGAAGAAATCTACGACGAGAAAATCGCGAAAGTTTTTGGAATCAAAAAGAAAGGGCAAGTGATGGTTATGATTCATTGCGGTTCGCGAGGGCTCGGGCATCAGGTTGCGTCGGATTATATAAAATTAATGGAAGACAAATACGGGTTTGCGAATTTGCCAGACAGGGAACTAATTAACGCGCCTCTGAATTCTGAACTTGGGCGGAAATATTTGTCAGCGATGCGGGCGGCGGCGAATTTCGGGTTTGCAAACCGGCACGTGATTATGGATTTCGTTAGAAAAAGTTTTGAAAAAATTTTCGGAAAAGTCAAATTGGAAATTGTTTACGACGTGGCGCACAATGTTGCGAAAATTGAAGAGCACGAAGTTGACGGAAAGAAAATGAAATTGTGTGTTCATCGAAAAGGCGCGACGCGTTCGTTCGGCGCGGGGAGAAAAGAACTTTCTAAAATTTATCGCGACGCTGGACAGCCAGTTATTATTCCGGGTTCAATGGGAACAGCGTCGTATGTTTTGGTTGGAACGAAAAAAGCAGAGGAATTAACTTTCGGTTCAACTGCGCACGGAGCAGGAAGAATTATGTCGCGTTCCGAAGCGCTTAGAAAATTCCGTGGAGAAGACGTTCGAAAAAAACTTAATGCAAAAGGAATTGAAGTTGAAGCAGGTTCGTTGGCAGGACTCGCAGAAGAAGGGCCGGAAGTTTACAAAGATATCGACGAGGTTGTGAAAGTTTCGCACGAAGTTGGAATCGGAAAGCTCGTCGCTAAACTCAAACCGCTCGCAGTTATGAAAGGATAGATTTTTTAAATGAGGAATTCTATTAATAGTTATGAAAAAAGGGGTTTTAGTTGTATTATTTTTAATTGTGTTAGCAGGAAGTTTTGTGAATGCGGATTCTGGACAATGTTGGGTGCGTGCAGAGAATATAGCAAATGAAGGAAAAATAAATACTGGAAGTTTAACAATAACTCATGATAAAGGTTACAAGTGTACTATTACAGTCCACTCAGATAATAAATACGACCTTACTTGTTTAACAATTGATGAAAATCACGGAGAATGGATTGGAACACTGACTTCTCAGGAAGGGGGGATACTCTATAAAAATGGATTAGTTTGGAATATTGGGGAGTCTACGGAATTTTGCGGTGATGAATGCGGGGATGGTGGCGGTGTAAGAGTCACGACATATGGAAGTGGAACAGAAAAGTTTTTTAGATTAACTACGGGGGGAAAAGCAAATAATGTTTGGGGCCATTGTCCACATTGGACTACTTGTTCATATTATGTAAGTGCTGCTCCAGTAAATGTTTGTCCTTCTGGGATGGGGGGGCAAGGAATCCCCGACAATCCGTGCCTTATTGACGATTGCGCAAAGTTTCAATCAATCGGAACCAAACCTTACTTAAGTTATGCCTTGAAGAATGATATTGATTGCGGAGGAGTTTCTCCCCCACCTCGTGCTACCTTTATCAATGGCGCCGGGGCTTTTAATGGAACTCTCGA
>CAYQLQ010000014.1:0-13075 GCA_964418495.1 Candidatus Woesearchaeota archaeon
AGAATTATCTTTTTGATGTTGAGGAAAGCGCGAGAATGTTCGAGGATTTTTTGGAGGATTCTTATATCACGGTGAGCAAGAAAGACGACAATCTTATTCTTAGTGTTGTGACGACGAATCTCGCGAAAAAGTTTCAGGAGATGATTGCGAAGAACAAGAGAATAATTCTGATGTCTGGGACGCTTCATTCGGACGATGTTTTGAGGGATATTTTTGGGATAGATAATTATGAAACTATTGACGCTGAGACGCAACAGCAGGGGCAGATTAAAATTCAGAGGACTGGGCTGGAGAAGGATTGCAAGTATGCGAATTTTTATTCGGGGGTGATTACGCGAAAGCAATATTTGGAGTCGTTGGAAAAATGCGTGCGGGTTGCGAAGAAGCCGGTGTTGGTTCATATTAATGCTTATGGGGATTTGCCTACGGAGAAAGAGAAAGAGGAGTTTGGAATCCGGAATTTGGTGAGCCGGGAGAAACTTGGAGAGTTGCAGAGTCGCGACAAGACTGGAAAAGAAGTTGACAGATTTAAGAAAGGCGACATTGATGTTTTGTTTTCGACGCGGTGCGCGAGGGGAATTGATTTTCCTGGGGAACAGTGCAATAGTATTATTTTTACAAAGTATCCGAATCCGAATGTGCGGGACGCGTTTTGGAGAATTCTTGAGAAAACAAAACCGCAACATTATTGGAAGTTTTACCGCGACAAAGCGCGACGGGAACTTTGGCAAAAAGTTTATCGGGGATTGCGTTCGCGTTTAGACAGCGTCGAGGTTTTGAGTCCTGACGAAAGAGTTCTTCAGGGGTTTGAGAATAATGGAGAATTTAGATAATTTATAGAAATTCAATTATTTACTCTGTGGATCTTATTTCTCTTTTGTATATTGTATATTTAACCAGCCCCTCACTTTGCTGGGAGAAATAAGTAACCTTTGAGCCTGGAATATCTTCCCAAATCTGGGGATTAGAAAAATAAAAATTAGACCATAAAGTAATCCTTGCCCCAGGAACCATCTCATGATAATTACATTCCCTATTTGTGGTTTTATATTGTGAACCATCTTCAAATAATAAGACCCCACAATCAGAAACTCTTTCTATACTCTGTCCGTCATTAGTAACAATAAAGCGCCACCACAGATTATAATTACTAGATTCTGGAGTGGAGTATCCTTTGTAGAGTTCAATATCATTAAGTTGAAAGGACAAACTTCCTACCTCAACCTTCGGATAAATCCCCCCCGTATCTAATTCAGAGTTATCCCGAAAATAAAAGAATACCCCATAAAAAACAAGAATCCCTAAGATGACAACCCCCCCTAAAAACATGTACCCAAAAATCTTCGTTTTTTTATTTTTCATTTTATCTGTTTACTGACTAGGGGGATTTGATATAAAAATCTATCGGCGTTTCTACATAAACAGAGAAGGGGATATCTCTTTCGCAGTCTAGGATTAAATTAATTTTGATTTAAATTTAGGAATAACTGGATTTGTAATCCTGTGAACGCCCCCGCCAGGAATCGAACCTGGATGCCCGTAAGGGCCCAGCTCTCAAGGCTGGTGCACTACCATTATGCGACGGAGGCACAGAATTATTAATTAAAGGATTGGTTTTAAAGTTTACTATCACGACCCTAATAATCTTTTCCACCACGGTTTTTTTATCTCAATCGGGCGGTCGTGTTCGTCGAGAATTTGATATGTGATTTTTGGTTTTTCCTTGAGAACTGGAGCTTTTTCAGAGAGTTCCTGATTTGCGATTTCAATTGCAATGTCGACGGAAATTCGCGAGTATCCTTGTTTTATCAGCGCCCATCGGAGAGAATCTGCGGTGTAGCCTTTTTTGAAATTTTTTTTGAAATATTCTATGAGTTCTCTTTTTATTTCGTTGCTTTTCATTAAAAAACAATATGCTTCTGGTTTAAAAAGATAGTTGTGATTTATTGCAATTTTACCGGTTTGAAATTATTATAGAACTCTGTTGCTTCGCGAAGGCGCGGGCGCGATTCTGCGTAGATTTCTAGAAGGGCTTCTCCTTTGCGGACTTTGTCTTTGACTTTTTTGAAAAGGTAAACTCCTGCATATTTGTCTGCGGGGCATCCTGCGACGCGCGCGAGCTGGTTTATTTTTTTGTTGTCTATTTTTAAGACGGTGCCGGATTTTTTGGAGATGATTTTTTTTGAGAATTTTGCAAAAGGAATTTCTCGAACTTTGCCTTTCTGCGCTTCGATGATTTCCTTGAACTTTGCAAATGCTTTTCCAGAATAAAGAATCGCCTCGGCGAGGAATTTTCCTTTTCCTTTTTTTGTTTTGCCTGCCATTTCCATAATTTGCGAGGCTAGGAAAACAGATTTTTTCTCTAAATCCTTGGGGCCTTTTTTTGAAGGGTCGAGGACAGCGATGACATCTTTTAATTCGAGAGCAGGTCCGACTCCGTTTCCAATTGGCTGGCTTCCGTCGGTGAGAACCACTTTCAAATTTCTTTTGAAATATCTTCCTAATTGCTGGAACTTGGTTTTCAGATGGAGAGCTTTCTCTTTTGTGACTTTCGCGGTTTCGCCGTAAGGAATGTCGATGAGAATATACTTGCTTCCGACTGCGAGTTTTTTTGACATAATTGACGCGAGCATCTGCGCTTCAGGGTCAAGGTTGAGTGCTTTTTCGACGGCGATGATTTTTGAATCTGCAGGCACGAGATTTAGCGAGCCTCCCCAAACCATACACGCGTTTGTTTTTGATACTATTTTTTTCAGTTCGCTTAAGGAAAAGTCCACCTGCGCGATTGTTTCAATTGTGTCTGCGGTTCCTGCCGCGCTTGTGATTGCACGCGAGGAATTTTTCGGCATAATTAAACCTGCGGCTGCGCAAATTGAAACGACTATCGGCGTGGTTCGATTTCCGGGAATTCCTCCGATGCTATGTTTATCGACGACGATTTTTTTTCCGAAGTTCAGAGTATTTCCAGAATCAAGAATCGCTTCTATCAGCGAAGTTGTCTCGTCGAGATTCATTCCCTGCCGATACATTACAGAAACGAAAAGCGCGACTTCTGCTTCGGAAAGGGAATTGCTTACAATGTCGCGGATTATTTCTTCCAGCTGTTTTTCGGTAAGGCGTTTTCCGTTAAGTTTATTTTTTATAAATTCCAGACTTTTCGGAGTCGGCGCGAGATTGACGTCGAGAAACTGCCCTTTTTTTAAGTTCATTATTTTTTTAATTTCAGATGAAACTGCGACCTCGTTTTCTTTTACCAGATTTTCAACAGTATCTAAAATTGTTGAAAGTTTTTTCGGACGGGAAGAAAAAGTCTCTAGGGAAATTCTGTCCTGCGTTCGGACTCCGATTTTTTCGGCGGTTTTGGAATTCAGCATCGCCACAGGAATTCCTGCGTTCCATTTTAGAAACTTAAGTTTTAATTTCATCTCTTTGTTCTAGAAAAGAAGAGTTGTTTTTATATCTAACGAATTACTCTTTTGTGAAGATGCTGTCGATTTTTTTGTGCCGGTAAAGTTCTAGGAGAATCAGGAGGTATGCGAGGATAAGCGGGCCGAGGATGAATCCAAGAATTCCAAAAAGGAAAAGTCCTCCAATCATTCCGATTAGAATTACTGAAGAATTCATTTGTGTTTTTTGGGAGACGATTATCGGACGAAGGAAAGTATCTAATCCCGACGAGACGAGACCGAAGACTGTGACGCCGATTGCTGGAACTGTGTTTCCTCCGACAAGAAGATAAACTGCCACCGGCGCCCAGACAATTGCAGTTCCGATTATTGGGAATATTCCTGCGAGTGCGGCAATTAAAGTCAGGAAGAGCGCGTTCGGAACCCCGAAGAGAAGGAACCCTATACCTGCGACGATACCCTGGAGAATACCTATTATGACTTGTCCGTAAATCACCGACGAGGTTATGTCTCGCGAATATTCGAAAAGCTTTTTCTCAACGTCTCTTGGAAAAGGAAGGAGACTTCGAACATACGACGTGACGTGGTCTTTATCTCTAAGAACAAAAAAGAATGTGAAGAAAACCACAAGGAATTGGAGAAACAGCGTAGGGAAATTCAGTATGAGATTGGAAAATGTATTTGTCAGGGAGTTAGTTACTCTTGTCACGAAAGAATAAATTATTGAGCCGAGTTCTTTTGAAAACGCTTCGGAGGAGAAAAGTGACGGGAAGATTTTTTGGAGCGGTGTGACGAAATCCATTTGCTGTGATGCGATGTAAATTTTTACAGATTGGTCTATGAAAATCGGTGTGAGAAACCAGAAAGGAATTATGATTATTACTGCGAGAAGTATGCAGATGAGTATTGCGGATAGATTCTTAGATTTGAGTTTTGAATGGATTCGGTAATAAAGAGGATTGAAAATAAAAGCGAGGATTACGCCGACGATGATTGAAAGAAGAATTGGTTTTAGGAGAAAGAACGCCAGAACGATGAGAACAAAGAGAACTACAGTGGTCATGATTTTCTTAAGGTAAATTTCTTCCATAAAATAGATAATGTATTGAAATTTATAAAGGTATTGAAAAGTTTATAAACAAAACAGATTAAGATTGAATATGAACTTCATAAAAAAAGTGGTGGACGGGCGAATCGACGAGAGTATTCATCTTCAGTTTCAGAAATTTTCAAAAGGGGAGTTCGGGAATCGCGCAGTTATTAAGGCGAAGAGGAGCGGGAAGAAAATTACAATTACTACGACTGCGGAATTTGCGAATGAGATGGTGCGGGATGTTGCGGAAATGTTGGGGCACGACGCGACGATGGTGAAAGGGATTGTTGTTTCGACGGCGGACTTGACAGGCGAACTGGATTTTGTTCGGAAGAAGCAGTTTATGGGAGTTAAGCAATATGTTATTGAAAAGGAAATGAGTGGGTTGGATATTTTGGAGTTGCTGGATAAATTCCCTGCGATGTTTTTCGGTTTGAGTTTTGAAGTCGGCGGGACGAAACTGAAAATAAAAACAAAGGCGCCGAAGTCGGCGAAGCCGAAAACAAAAGATTCAACTGAAACGCCGAATCCTGATTTTTGTAAACTAATTACCGAGGACAAAGTTTTCGGCGAGAGCTTTGTGTTTGAAAAACCAGATTTCAAAGACGCTTTGATTGCACATACTTTTTTTGTGAATGAAATTATTGCGCCTGAAGGGGAAAAGGATTTTGCTAAAATAAGGGCGCTTGCGAAACGGAAAGGAGTGATTGTCCGCGAGGGGGAAATTGACGGGCAGAAAGTTAGGCAAGAGATTGGGTTTGAAGCTTAGGGATTAGACTTCTTTCCAAAGGGAGGCTAACCTTTCTAAAAAAGTTAGAGGGAGCTGTGGTTGGGTGTTATTAATTATTTTCACCTCTTGGCTTTCACCCCCTTTATGGCGGAGCTGTGCTTGCGAATATTGCGCAAAAACAACTGCTTGATTCCGTAGTCTTTCGTATAACTCTTCTTTCTCATCAGCAGGCGTGAAATCTGAGGATTCTCTTGTTAATTCTGCTCTTCTATCAAAAGTAATCCTAGATAATGTATTGAGGGTGTGATAAGGATAATTGTTTCCTCCCCTCGGATGATAGCGAGAGAAAAATAATTTTCCAGTAACAACTTCATCAGGAGAAGTGCGCAGACCTGAAACCCCCTCAAGAGTTACTTCAAATCCCCACGGGCTTCCTTTTACTCTTAATCTTCTATAGTTGATTGTTATAGGCATAATTAATTAGAGAAAAGATTGTTTTTAAGAATTGTTGTTGGGGGGCTAAACCTTCTGACCAAAATACTCACAAAAACCTTTAAATACCCCCAATTTGTTGATAAAATATCCAGGGTAGAATAAAATGATTTCCGCAAAAATAATTAGAAATGCCGACGAGAAAATCACCGAGAAAAGGAAGCTTGCAGTTTTGGCCGAGAAAAAGAGCCAATAAGTTTTTGCCTAGTGTAAACTGGGATGCGATTGATTCTGCGCCTGTTAAAAATCTTAAGGGTTTTATTGCTTACAAGGCGGGAATGATGTCTGCGATTGTGAAGGACAGCACAGAACATTCTATGACAAAGGGGAAGAAAATCGCGATGCCGGCGACGATTCTTGAGTGTCCGCCGATGAAGATTTTTTCTGTTCGATTCTACAAACACGGCAAAGTTGCTGAGGAAGTTCTTGCTGGAAATCCTGACAAAGAACTCAAACGGAAAGTCAAACTTCCGAAAGCAGTGATTAAAAAAATCGAATCTGTCAAGCCGGAAAATTACGACGACATACGGGTGATTGCTTATTCTATTGTTAATAAAACAAATCTCAAAAAGACTCCTGACATTAGCGAGATTGGGCTGAAGGGAACTGTTGAAGAGAAACTGGCTTTTGTGAACGCGCATCTAGGAAAGGAAATTTCTGTTGCAGATGTTTTTGAAAAAGGGCAACTTGTCGACGCGCGGGGATTAAGTCGTGGGCGGGGATTCCAAGGACCTGTAAAAAGATTTGGAATAACTTTAAGATTTCATAAAACCGAAAAAGGACAGCGAAAAGTTGGTAGCATTGCGCCGTGGAATCCGTCGAGGGTAACTTTCCGGACGCCGATGGCAGGACAGCTCGGCATGTTCACACGCGCGGTTTACAATAACAAAATTCTTGAAATCGCAAAAGCAGAAAATAAAAAACTTGAAGGAATAAAAAATTACGGAGAAATAAAAACAGACTATCTTATTGTTCGGGGTTCGATTCAAGGTCCGTCGAAAAGACAACTTCTTCTTACTGCTCCTTTGAGAAAAACTAAAAAACAAACCAAGAAAAATCTTGAGTTTACGGAATTGAGATGAAAATAAAAATATTAGATACTAACGGAAAAGAAACCAATGAAATTGCGATGCCGAAGTTTTTCAGCGCAGAGATTCGCGACGACATTGTTGGGAAAATTTTGGAAGCGAAGAAAATCGAGCATCCGTATGCTCCAAGTCCTGTGGCAGGAAAACAACATTCTGCGAGCGGAATAATCAATCATCGAAGACATGTATGGAAAACCAGTTACGGAAGAGGAATGTCGAGGGTTCCGCGGAAAATCATGTCGCGACGGGGAACGCAGTTCAACTGGGTCGGTGCGATGTCGCCAAACACAGCAGGCGGGCGAAGAGCGCATCCTCCAAAAGTTGTTTCAAAAATTAATACTTCTAAAATAAATAAAAAAGAAATGAAAATAGCAATTTTGTCGGCACTTAGTGCTACTGCGAGTACGCAAAAAATCGCAGAAAAATATTCAACTATCGACGAAAAAGAAATGAAAATCGCGCCGTTTATCGTCGAGACAAAGATTACAAAACTTAAAGTGAAAGAACTTTTGAATTCTCTGAAAAAAATTCTCGGAGAAAAATTGTTCAGTGTTGCGATACCCAAGAAAAAAGTGCGAAGCGGACAAGGAAAACGGAGAGGAAGAAAATACAAGAGCAACGCGGGAGTTTTAATTGTCGTCGGAGAAGGGGAAAAAATAAAAACTTCGGCAGTGGAAGTGATCTCCGCGGATAGGGTTGGAATTTTCGATTTGGCAAAAGGCGGGCAGGGACGATTGACTATTTACACAGAAAACGCAATTTCAGATTTAAATAAAAAAATGGACATAAAAAATGAAGCTTAAACCGATAACAACAGAGAAAGCTGTAATGGCGATTGAAACGCAGAACGAACTTTCTTTCGAGGTTCCGAGAGACGCGACGAAGACAGAAATCAAAAAAACTGTCGAGGAAATTTTCAATGTTAAAGTTGAAAGCGTGCGGACTTTAATTGGACGCGGAAAAAAACACGCTTCTGTTAAATTAAAAAAAGGATTCCTCGCTATTGATTTGGCGACGAAGATGGGATTGATGTAATGGGTAAACGAATAATTTCACAGGCAAGAGGAAAGGGAAGTATGACTTATCGTGTGCGAAGAGTTGCATACAAATACAAACTAAAATATCCGAGAGTTTTGGTGGGCGAAGGAACTGTTTTGAAACTTTTGAATTCTGTTGCGCACTCGGCTCCGCTTGCGAAAGTAAAAGCAGGGGAAATTTTTTATATTCCTGCGTGCGACAAAATGGTTGAAGGGCAGAAAATCCAATTTGGAAAAACAGAAGTTAAGGACGGAAATATCATGGAGTTAAAAGACATTCCTGTGAAAACGCGGATTTATTGTCTTGAATCGCGACCGAAAGACGGAGGAGTTTTTGTGAAAACTTCTGGAAATTTCGCAGAGATAAATAGAAAAGTGGGAAACGAAATTTTTGTTTTAATGCCGTCGAAGAAAGAAAAGAAATTTAATCCAAACTGCCGTGCGGTTGTCGGAACGATTGCCGGAGCAGGAAGACTTGACAAACCAATTGTGAAAGCGGGAAAGATGCATCATATTAAAAAGGCACGAAATAAATTATGGCCTAGAACAAGTGCGCTGAAAGTAAACGCGATTGACCATCCGTTCGGTTCAGGAAGAGGAAAAGTTCCTAAGCCGAAGATTGCAAAAAGAAATTCATCACCTGGACAGAAAGTCGGATTGATACGGCCGAGAAGAACAGGAAAGAGAAAATAAAATGGAAATAGGGAAAAAAATTTTTACATATCGGGGAAAGAATCTTGAAGAACTGAGAAGTCTGGATGTGCGCGAGTTTGCGAAGCTTTTGTCGTCGAGGCAGAGACGAAGTGTTCTTCGGGAATTTCAGAAAGTTGAAGATTTTGTCAGCCGGGCACAGAAAAAAATTGAAAAGAACAAGCCGGTGAAAACTCATCTTCGGGATATTGTAATTGTTCCGGCGATGGTCGGAATGCGAATTCAGGTTCATTGCGGAAAGGGCTTCACGCCAGTGGACATTATAGAAGAAATGCTCGGTCACAAGTTGGGAGAATTTGCAATGACAAGAGGAAAAGTAAATCACGGGAGCGCCGGCGTCGGTGCGACAAAAAGCTCGAAATCAATTAAAAAATAATGACAGAAAAAAATTATAATCCGCAACAGAAAGAGAAAAAGGCGATTAAGAAACAGGAAGTTGCGAAAGTTGACGCGCCTGTTGAAGCTAAGAAACCAGAGATAAAAGAAGAAAAAGCTGAAGTGAAAAAACCGGAAGTTAAGAAAAAGGAAATTCCAAAAAAAGATTACGCACTTGCGAACGGGCAGAGTCTTCACATTTCGACGAAAACCGCGGGGGCGATTTGCAGATTCATAAAAAAGAAACGGATTCCCGACGCGATAAAAGATTTGGACGACGTGATTAAATTGCGAAGGGCGGTTCCGATGAAAGGCGAGATTCCGCATCGAAAAGGGAAAGGCATAATGTCTGGAAGATTTCCTAAGAGAGCTGCAGAAGATTTCAAGATTTTGTTAAGAACTCTTGCAGGGAACGCGAATGTCAACGGGCTGGAAGATCCTGTTATTGCAGAAGCGATTGCGAATTCAGCGTCGCGTCCGTATGGAAGATTCGGAAGAGTTCAGAAAAAAAGAACTCATGTGAAAATTGTCGTGAAAGAAAAAGTTATCAAGAAAAAATCAGGAGACAAAGAATAATGGAAGAAAGAAAAGCTGTTGGACTGAAAAAGGAAGAGTTTGCTATTCGGGAATACATTAAGAATAATCTTGGGAAAGGAAAAGTGAGCAAAGTTAAAATCGCTTACACGCCTGTCGGAGAAAAAATAATTGTGTCGACGCATCGGCCGGGGTTGGTTATCGGAAGAAAAGGAGAAAAAATCGACGAGCTGACGCGGGTTTTGAAAACGCGGTTCAAACTTGAGAATCCTCATATTGAAATTGATGAAATACTCCGTCCGGAATTGGATGCTAAAATAATGGCAGACGAAATTGCTTTGGGACTTGAAAGATTCGGGCCTTTGAAATTCAAGGTTCTTGCGTATCGCACGCTTCAGAGAATTATGGAAGCTGGTGCGCTTGGTGTTGAGATTCGTTTGAATGGAAAACTTCCGAGCTCAAGGGCAAAGCCGTGGAGATTTGCGCAGGGTTATCTTAACAAAACCGGAGAAAGCGCGAAGGTTGTTGACAGAGCGCAGGCACGCGCAGAAACAAAGCCCGGGACTGTCGGAATAAAAGTCAGCATACTTTCCCCAGACGCAATTATTGTAGACAGAATAAATGTCACCGAAGATATGGTGAATAAAATAAAATTCAATTCAGCAATTCCTGAAGAAATAAAAACTAAAACCAAAGCTAAGAAATAATGACAACTTTAAAAGCAAAAGCGATTAGAGAAATGAACAAAGCAGACAGAGAGAAAAAGATTGCCGAGCTGAAAATGGAAATGATTAAATCGCAGGCAAATGCGTCGAAGAGTGGAAGTTCGCGGGTTAGTGAAATCCGGAAGATAATCGCGAGGATACTTACAATCAACAAAGCGGAAGAAAAAACCGGGGAGTTGAAAAGCAAATAACAATGGAAATATGTCCAAAGTGTGGTTTGCCAATGCAAGCATGTGTTTGCGAACAGATGGTAAAAAGTTCGCAACGGATACAAGTGACGACAGACAAGAAACGGTACGGAAAGGTCGTAACGGTTGTCACAGGATTCGAGAATGACATCGATGTAAAAAAAATCGCGAAAGCGCTCAAGAACGAGCTCGCCTGCGGTGGAACTTACAAAGATCAAATGATTGAACTCCAAGGAGACCATGTAAAGAGAATAAAACCTCTGCTGGTTACTCTTGGGTTTGACGAATCCTCAATAGAGGGATAAACATACACAATGAAAACCAAGAAAGAAAAAATGAAAACAAAAGAAGAGACAGAACCAGCTAGAGCTGAATGCGGAGACATAGCGTGCCCGGTACATGGAAAACTGAAAGTCCGGGGGAAAGTTTTCGAAGGAACTGTAGTTTCTAAATTCCCAAAAAGAATTGCTTTGGAATTCGAGAGAATGATTCGGGTAGAAAAATATGAGCGATACGCAAAGTCGCGAACGAAAATCCACGCGCGACTTCCAGACTGTATCGCTGACACAATAAAAATCGGCGACTTGGTTCGGGTGCAAGAATGCCGTCCGCTAAGCAAGATTATTCATTCAGTTGTGATTGAAAAAGTAAAAAGCGCGGAGGAAGGAAAATGAAATTAAACAGGAAATTTACATTCATTCAAATTAAATTAGGAGGCCAATTCAAATGAAACCAGTAAGTGCTCGTGTGACAGCAGGATTGAATCTTGGTTCAGCAGCGGTTGCAGCAGATAATAGCGGGGCAAAAATCGTGCGAATTGTTGGAGTGAAAAAAGGGAAAGGAACAAAGAACCGGCAGATGTGCGCAAAGGTTGCGGACTGGGTGAAGGTCAGTGTAAAGAAAGGAATTCCGACGATGAAGGGGCAAGTTTTCGACGCGGTTGTTGTGCGACAGAGAAAACCATACCGAAGACTTGACGGCGAGCGAATCGCGTTCGAAGACAACGCAGTTGCAATACTCAAGGATGAAAAAGGAAATCCAAAAGGAACGCAAATCAAAGGACCAATTGCAAGGGAGGTTCTGGAGCGATGGGCGTCTGTTGCAAAAATCGCTTCAATTGTATACTAATATGAAAAAGAAATTTTCAAAAGCATGGAAGAAAAGCAAGCAACCTAGAAAGCAAAAGAAATACGCAGCGAATGCGCCGATTTCTATTCGACGGAAATTTTTGAGTGTCAATTTGTCGAAGGAACTTCGGAAGAAATACGGAAAGAGAAATATAACTGTACGAAAAGGCGACACTGTTAAAGTTATGCGGGGAACATTCAAGAAAAAGCGGGGGAAAGTTTCGTCTGTTGAAATTGGAAGAGAAAGAATTATCGTCGAGGGAATTCAAGTGAAAAAGCGGGACGGCTCGAAAGCAAATGTTCCGTTGCGGGCTTCGAATTTGCAAATCGTTGAGATTTATGCCGACGACAAAAAGAGAAATTTGAAAAAAGAAACAACTAAAAAGGAAGATTCGCCTGAAGAAAAAGGAGGAAAACAAAATGCACCTAAAAAGACAAAAAGTTCCTAAAAGCTGGCCGATTGCACGGAAAGGTTCGACGTATTTAGTGAAGCCACAGTCAAACGCGGATTTGGGAATTCCGATTTTGATTATTCTCCGAGACATGCTGAAAATTGCACAGAACCGAAAAGAAGTTAAGAGGGCGCTTCACCAGAAACAGATTTTAGTGAACACGCTTCCAGCAAAAGACGAGAAAAACTGTGCGACGCTTTTCGACACAATCACAGTAATTCCTTCAGATAAAAATTACCGGCTGATTATCCTTGAAAGCGGAAAGTTCGGGCTTGAAGAAATCGGGAAGAACGAGGCTGGAAGCAAGATTGCGAAAGTTGCAAATAAGAAAACTCTTAAAAATAAAAAGGTTCAGCTGAACTTTGCCGACGGTAAAAACCTTTTGTCCGATGTGAAATGCTCGGTGAATGATTCTGTTGTTTTGGATTTGAAAAATCGCAAAGTTGAAAAGTGCATGCCGTTGAAAGAAAAAGCAGAAGTTTTTGTGTTCCTCGGAAAATATTCCGGACAGAAAGGAATTGTGGAAAAAATGAACGAAGGCGGGAAGACTGCGAATGTTGCGCTTGCGGACAGGAAAGTTGATATTCTAATTAAACAACTCATGGCGGTGGGAAAATAAAATGGCAGAAGAAAGAATAAATCCAATGACGAAAGTGAAGATAGAAAAGGTTGTACTGAATGTCGGAGCGATTGGAGATGAATTAGATAAAGGATTCCGACTTTTGAAACTTTTGTCCAACGGAAAACCAGCGAAGATGAAATCAAAGAAAAGAATTCCTACGCTGAATGTTCGCCCAGGATTAGAAGTCGGTGCGGTTGTGACGTTGCGGAAAAATTTCCCTGAACTTTTGAAAAAACTTTTGATTGCGGAAAACAATACTTTCAGAAAGAAACAGGTTAGCGAGAATAATTTTTCATTCGGAATAAAAGAATATATCGAAATTCCGGGGATGGAATATCAGCGAGACATTGGGATTATGGGGTTGGATGTTACAGTGGTTTTCAAAAGAACCGGACGAAGAGTCGGCTTGCGGAAAATCAAGCGTGGGAAAGTTTCAAAAAGACAAAGAGTTTCGCCGTCAGAGATAATTAAATTTATGGAGGAAAACTTCCAGA
>CAYQLQ010000015.1:0-12017 GCA_964418495.1 Candidatus Woesearchaeota archaeon
TCCCATTTCTTTTTTAACATCATAAATTTTCAATTTTAGATCCAACTCCACGCACAACTTTTTAACAGCATCCAAACATCTCGCACTGTAAGTTCCCAACCCCAAATCAATATGAAATCCCCATAGATTTTTGTATCCGAGTTTATTCAGAAAATGCGCAGTCGCCGTCGAGTCTTTTCCGCCTGAAAGCGCGACAACAATTTTTTTATTTTTCCCTATGCACGCCTTTTTCATAGTCGCGCGAATCTGCGTTTCTATTCTATCCATTAAAAAATAAGTCCCGCGGAGTTTTAAAGGGTTTCGAGAGGGCTCTTTATTGCACACTTCTTCTTACCATTTCAAGTCTGTACCCGAGGCTTCTTTTCTGTCTTTCTTGTTGTAAGTATTCTTTATGAGCTAATCGTTCAGGGAAATTATGTCTATTGAAATAAATCAATTCTTTACCCGCTTCTGGATCAAGGGTATCAATTGCCTCTTTCCAAGAATTCAAGACCCTTGTTGCTTCGGGACACCCTACTCCACACGGAGTAAAACTAGGGGGCCTATAATCAAAAATTCCAGGATAACTACCTTTGGTTCTAATTCGAGCATCTAATTCCTGACCAAATTTATAACTTAAATGTCGTTGACCCTTTCTTTGAGCTTTTCTTTGTTCAAGAGTTCTTTCTTTTACATATTCCTCTGTACAACATTCTGGATATCCAAGTAACCATCCCGAAATTTTATGAAACTCATCTCCATTCAATCTTTCTGGAAGAGTTAGATATCGATGATTGACTTCTGCCAAATCTTCGGGTTTTGCAACCACAACAACAGGATCTAATTGATAATTATCTGTATTCAGTTCGTATCCTAAACCCGTTTTTTCCAGAATGTCCATAAAAGATGTCCAATTTCCCCCGATAATTGCCCCCCTTTTCAATCCTTCAATAACTAGAAGAAGCTGTGCTCTATCTATTTCTTCCAAAGACTTCCATTCTACACTCTGGTATAAAATGTTCATAAGAATATTGTTCAGGGATAGTACTTAAAGATTTCTATTCGTTACTACTCATTAGTTTCTAATAATGAATGCTTAAAAATCTTTATCCTTTATATTGTGCTTCACACTCAATACGCCGATTTTTTACTTTGAATTTTTACCTTCGAGAATATTTGCTCCCGCTATCTCATTAACTTCAATCCCCCTCGAACTCTTCGCGACATTTATAAATAAGAAATCTTTTTACTTTTTATGACTAAAAAATATCTTATGGTTTCCATGGACGACGAGCGGGCAAAAGCAATCGCCGAAGTTCTCGGAAATCCGACATGCAGAAAAATCACAGATTTCCTCGCTGAAACAAAAGACGCAAGCGAGAAGGACATAGCTGACGCACTTCGCGCGCCGATAAACACAATCGAATACAATCTGAAAAAACTTCTCAAAGCAGAGATGATTGAAAAAACAAAAAACTTTTTCTGGAGTAAAAAAGGAAGAAAAATAGATTTATATAAACTCTCCAACAAAACAATTCTCATTTCTCCGAAGCAAAGAATAACTTCAAAAATAAAATCTGTTCTCCCTGTCGCGATTCTTTCCGGACTCGGCGCGATTCTCGTCCGCCAGTTTCTTGTTGTAAAAAATATTTTTGAAACACGCGCGCCAGAAGTTCTGACTCAGGCGCAGGACGCAGTAATGTCAACAGCCAGAGCAGAAGCCGCAAACATCGTCGTCGAGAAAGGAAACTTTTTCTTCACAACACCGTCGCCCGCATGGCTTTGGTTCCTCGGCGGAGCACTAACTGCGATTTTCCTTTTTGCAATTTTTAATTGGAGGAAACTATGAAACTCATACAGATGAAAGGAGGCAAAATGGAAAAATCAGTACAAATAACACTGACAATTGTTGCAGGAATTGTAATCCTCGCGTTAATCGGAACCGCAGTCCTTAGTTCAATAGTTCCGTCGCAGGCAAACACAATCAGCGTCACTGGCGAAGCGACAATAGACGCAACACCAGATTTAGTTGCTATCTACTTTAATGTAGAAACCAAAGGAAACACAAGCGAAACCGCATCAGACGCAAACGCAGAAATCGTGGACCAGCTAATTATAAATGTTTTAAGAGAAGGCTTCGAGCGAAAAGACATTCAGACGCAAAGTTTCAATGTTTATCCTGAATACTCGTGGATAAATAACCAGCGAAAAGAAAACGGCTTCCGCGCGACGCATTCAATAAGAATCGAAATGTCAACTGACGACGCATCAAAAATCGGAGAAGTTGTCGACGCTGGAATCAACGCAGGAGCAGGAGTTGGCTACATCAACTTTGAGTTAAGTCAAGAAAACCAGAACAAATACAAAGCCGAAGCAATGAAATCCGCAGCAGAGGACGCGAAAATAAAAGCAGAGGCAGTTGCAGACGGATTTGACAAGCGACTCGGAAGATTGGTTTCAACTTCAGTAGACGATTACGGATATTCGCCGTGGAGACTTTACGGAGCAATGGCAACCATGGAAGAAGCAAAGCAAGTTTCAACAGATATACAACCGTCAGAACAGGAAATCACAGCGCGCGTAACAGCGGTCTATAAAATTTATTAATTTTTATTTAAATTTATTTCTTTATTTTTAGAATGAGGGGAACTTCCTTAGGGGAGCCTCTCTTTTTTTTCGTTAATGAACAATTCAAAAATAATTCTTGTCTTCGCTTTGGAGAAACTGGTTTCATAGGATTAAGATTTCGATTGTTTCCAGATTATCTCAAAAAAATCCTTATATTTTTTATAAATATCCTCTGAGCGAATTAATATGCTTGAAATATTCTTTCCGTCATTTATCATTAAAACATGATTCTTGAAAATTCCCAGCCTCGAGGGAAAATCGAAATCTGTGAATTTAACTTCATCTTTCAAAAGAGTTTTGAGATATTCTTTTTTCATTATTTCTTTTTGGCGGTTGTGGATTAATAATTTTGTAATAATCTTCGCATCTTTTCTTTGAAGATTAAAATTATTATAAAAAATCTTCGAGGATTCGTTTTCTAAGTTTTCAGAAGCAGAAACATAAACAAGATATTCCTCTTTGGGTTTTAGTATTCTTAGAACCTTCCTTAGAGCCGTCTTCATACCGTCTATTCCTTCAAACAAAGTCACCTCTTCCTTTTTCTCTGAATTTTGTTTGTTCTTTAATTCCGGAATAATCTTCTCAATAGAATTTCTTTTTTCTTCAATCATATCTAACAAAGTTTCTGGTTCTGAAGCAGAAAAATATTTTGTGTTGTTTTTTATTATAAACGAAACCAATCCTTTCTCAATAAGTTTATCTAGAATTTCATAAACCTTCGAACTTGGCACTTTTGATTTTTTTACTATCCTTCCAATCGGAGACGTGCCTATTTCCAACAAGGCGAGGTAAGCATCAATTTCCCGTTTTGTTAACCCAAGACTTTCCAGTTCGCTAATCATTAATTGAACAAAATTCCAGCATTTTTAAACCTACCCCCTAAGGGGTAGATTAGATATAAAAGATAACGCAGACCATTTAAGAGTAATTAAAAATAGAACTTAAAAAAGAAAATGGAAGCATCAGTTAAAGATTACGCTAAAGTAAGAATGTATTATCTAAAGAGACGTAGTGAAGATATTGCAGTTGAAATTGAAGGGTTAAATGAGAAAAGAAAAAGGATACTCCATTTAGGGAAGCAAGTTGGGAGGTATATCTCTGCTTTTGACCGAACAATGAAACCTTCTGATGCTGAACTGAGATTAGGAACAAAGAATGAAGAGGTATTTAGAAAGACATTTCCTTTTTCTAAATCTTGGGGGCCAAGGGGGTTAGAAACACCTCAAGAATGGACAAAAGGATTTGGCGGACCAAGTTGTTTGGGGTTTGATCATTTAATTTATACAATGCAGGAATCCCAACCTTCTTCAGAAAAACAATGTGCATCTGTTGAAAAGCTAAAGTGTGTTAAAGACCCTGTTTTAAGAAAACTTTTGTTTATGCCAATTCATTTATCTCAAGCCGAAAGATTTAAGGGTCTAGCAGAAAAAATATTTTCTAGAACATGCATAAAAAAAGAATATGAAGAGTTTCTTTATGAAAATCCCTATGTCCTTATTGCTCTCGACTCACAGAGCGTTCGTGATTATCCTAATTATTTTGGTCAGAGGGAGAGACCTCCTGGGGTATCCTCCTTGGGAAACCCGTAGGGTGAGATTACCTCGTTATGGGCACGGAGGGAATCGAACCCTCTCCAGCGGTTCTGGAGACCGCTATACTACCAGTATACGACGCACCCTTAATTTATACAGAGAAGGTCTATTTTTAATTGTTTCTCATTTTGTTTTTTATTGATTTAACTAAAACTTCCCGAGTATCAAGAATATTATCTTTTATTTCCACAATATTGGATAAATCTGTACAAGCAAGAATAATCTTTTCAGCACCTTCCTCTAACATTTTTTTAATAATCTTATCAAGATAGTCCTTGTCTTCTTTATTTGCCCTCCTTTCAATTATTTTTAGTATTATTCCTGATACTAATCCCTGTTGTTCTTGGGTTGGGTATAGAATCTTTACGCCTTTTAACACCCTATCGTATATCCTTAATGTTCTAGTCTTAGAAGTGGAGATTATTCCAACTTTTGAATATTTTTGCTTTAGGATACTCTTCGCGGTCTCTTCTATAATATCAATTATCTCCTTCTTAGTATTTTTCCTTAATTCCGGAAGGACTCCGTGGAGGGTATTACAAGGCAGGATTATGAAATCCGCTCCCCCTTTCTCTAGTTGTCTTATTGCTCGTATTAGAAAAGGAATCATCAATTCTATTTTTTCTTTATCTTGGATTATGTTTTTTTCTAAATATTTTGGAAAACACACATTAGAAATAAGTATTCCAGGGATACTCCTGAGAGCCTTGCATAGCTAAGTCTAGATAAATTCTTGCTGTTGTTTCAGGACCTAAGCCCCCCAAAATCCCGGGAATTTTCATACTAATCATAGAATAATTTAGTTTTTAAGCCTTCTCATTTAATTCTTTTTATTTCTTCAATCTCTCTGTCAGAAATAGAACAACCCTTGAACCTCACCGCCCACAACATCGCGTCCAAAACATCTTTTCCTTTCAAACGCGCCAACCCTTTTTTCGCAATAACATAAACCAATTCTGCCGAACGAATAATCTTAAACCCCCGAAAAAATTTATGCTCCCCTGAATTCGTTTTTATGTGCACGTGCAATTTTTTCGTAAGAAACTTTTTCAACTCCTCGGGTTTTTCAACCAGCATCCTCGTCGTCCGCTCGTCAATCGCAAGAACATTCGGAATCTTTTTCTCGTCGAGAATCCGCCCCAACGCAAGGCACGACATCTCCCCCATATCCACGAGATGCATTTCTTTTTTATTTGCAGAAAAAATCGAATTCGCGATTCTCATAAACTCTTCGGCTTTAGCAGAAACATCCGAATCTCTAACCCCAAACGCCGACGGAAACTCAAGAACTTTTTCTTGAATAATCTGTTCAAGTTTCAGCGCCTCCAATTCAAACCTCTTTATTCCCCTCGGTCGTTCAACAGCTTCTTTCCGAACTTCCTCGGTGATTATAAACTTCCCGTCAAAAATCCCCCGAAGTTTTTTCAGCTCCGGCAAAAGCCCGTTCATCGCAAGACTAATCAGCGTGCTCGCGTCAAAAATTATCGCTTTCATCCAAAAATCTCCATCGCAATTTTAATTCTCTGTTTTGCAGAACTCGGGTGGTTCGGCGATTCGTCCGCAGTTCTTTTTTGTCCGGAATATTCCGCAAGTTCCCACATTGTAATTCCCAGAAGTTTCGCGGTTTTTTCCATCGACACACCGTGTTCGTAAATCCGCGACGCCTTGTTAATCCGCGCTTTCTGAAAAACATCTGCAATATATTCTTTTAAATTCCCCGAAAGTTTTTCCACCGCGCTCCGAAAAACATCCATGCTCCTGCTGATTTCTCCCTCGTCGTTTTTCTCAAGTGCCACTAAAATTCTCCCCACAGATTTTTTAATCAAAGAATAAAATTCTCCCCACCCTTTTAGTTTTCTATAATTCTCCCGCTCAAGAATTTTGCTAAGAGAATAAATCATAACCGCGACCGCAAGATTGTCTGCGTCCTGCGTAATCGACGCTGTATGAATCGTCTCGTCGCTGAGCGTTTTCAACCGGACGTTGTCACCTTTTTCAATTGCAGTCTCTGCCTCGCGAAAAATCCGAAGCACATTTTCCCTCTCTTGCATAAAACCCAAAAGCAACACGCATTAATAAACCTTAACTTTTTATACTAATTCTCCATAATAAATAAATGAAATCCGCAATCCTCGACACGAGTTTTATTCTTAGTTGTGTCCGTAATAAAATCGACTTCGCCGAAAAAATCGCGCACGAAGGATTTGAAATAATTATCCCCGAGCAGGTTTTGAAAGAACTTCGTTCAATAAGTTCTTCGCAAAAAAAACAGCAGTTCCGCAACGAGGCAAACTTATCGTTGGAAATCCTAAAAAAAGTTCCTTTCAAAAAGATTGAACTTGAAGCAAACTACGTGGACGAAGGAATTAAAATTTTCGCAATAAAAAATCCCGACGCCGTTGTCGCGACACTCGACCGTGAAATCAAAAAAGCTGTCCGCAACCGAAAGCTCATCATCCGCGGAAAGAAGAAAATCGAATTCCTGTAGCAAACATAACCTTTAAAAATGATTTTTATCTTTAATTTTTACAATGTTCTATATAGCAGAAGTTGAAGACTATGTTCGCGTTGAACCGAAACTGTTCGGACTGCCGACTGGCGACGCTGTTGACAAACAATTGCGCGAAACTTACGCAGATTATTACAGCAAAGAACTGGGAAGAGTAGTCGCGGTGATAGAAGTTCTTGAAGTTGGCGAAGGCGTGATAATTCCCGGCGACGGCGCAGCTTACTACAAATCCTTTTTCAAAATCCTCGTCTGGAAACCCGAGCTCCAAGAACTTGTCTACGGTGTCATCGACGAAATCACAACTTTCGGCGCGTTCATCAACATGGGTTTTATGAAAGGGATGATTCACATTTCCCAAACAATGGACGATTACGTCAGCTTCAGCAAAGCAAATTCTCTTTCAGGAAAAGCATCAAAGCGGACACTCAAACACGGCGATGTTTGTCTTGCACGCGTCGTCGCGCTGAGTCACAAAGGTGATGAACCAAAAATAGGTTTAACAATGCGACAGCCAGGATTAGGAAAACTTGAATGGATAAAAGAAGACGCAGCCAAAAAATCAAAAGAAGCGCAAAAAGTTCTGAAAGCCGAGGAAAAATCAGTCAAGGGAAAAGAACCTAAGGGAGGAAAGAAAAATGCCTAAACCAAAAGCATGCAAGGTTTGCAAGACAATTCACGAAGTAGAAAAATGTCCGCAGTGCGAATCGCGGGAATCCACAGAAGGTTTCAAAGGCAGAATAGTCGTCCTCGACCCTGAAAAATCCGAAATCGCAAAAAAAATAGAAATAAATAAAAAAGGCAACTTCGCAATCAAAACAAGGTAATTCTATGGAACTAAAAATAACTAACGAAAATGCGAACTCGCTCTTCGAGAGAAAAGAAATAACCGCGACGGTAATTTCCCCGGCAACGCCGAGCAAAGACGAAATAAAAAAAATCCTTTCCGAGAAATTTGCCTCTGCCCCAGAAACAGTGCGCGTGCTGGAAATCCAAGGGTGCTTCGGCTCAAGCGAATTTTCAATAAAAGCCAACATTTACAAATCAAAAGAAATGCTTGGAGAAATCGAAAGAAGATCCAAAAAGGAAAAAGAATCTGACGCAAAAATTCCAGAAGTTCTAGAAGAACCTGCTAAAGAAGTAGAATCTCCAAAAGAGAATTCCGAAGTTCCTGCTGAAAAAACAGAAGCTCCGAAGGAAGAACCTAAATCCGAAGAGGCAAAAGAATAATGGGAACAAAAAAGGCAGTAAAAAAAGGAAAGAAAAAACCGCGGAACAAACCGACGAGCAAGAAATATTCAAAATACAAAATCGAAGGCGACAAAGTCGTGCGAAACGCAAAGTTCTGCCCGCGATGCGGCCCGGGAATTTTCCTTCTTTCGTCAAACAACCGAGTCTATTGTGGCAAATGCCATTACAGTGAATTTGGAGCAAAACCCGAAGACAAAAAAGAAAAGTCCGACGACAAAGTAGAAGAAAAATCTCCCACTAAAAAATAATATAAAAGGGAGCACAGAATCGTTCGTTGGGAATGAATTGAATTGGGGAAGAAAGAATAATCATTAATCACAATAATCTTTAAATAGCTCTTTGACTAAACTATTAAATGGGAAAAGATTTTGATCTTATTATCTCTCTTGAAGATTCTGAAGCACCGGAAGAAAGAGGATATATTATTAGATCCAATGGAAGAATTGCAGATACCCTTCGAATAGGAAAACTCCCAGTTGATAATCATAATTATGCTCTTTGGTTCTTCCATCGAGGATTCAAAGAACCAGAATCTATGGGAGTGGTGGCTATAGGTCATGAAGTTGATGAGGTTCTTGATTCTGCTTATCGAAAAGCGAGAGGGAGAGCACGGGAGCACATCTGTGGCATGGGGGCAGAAAATCATGTGTTTATTGATAACACTTCAAGAGGGAAAGAAAGTTCATTGCTAAGAGTATGTGATTCTTCTGGAAATGTAATTACTGGTCCTAAATCTGAAATGATAGAAAGAATGTCATTCGATTATAAGGAGCATCCCGCACCGATTGATTAAGAATTTAATATAATGCGTGGGAGCAGAGACTAAAAAATAATATAAAAGGGAGCACAGAACCTAAAAAGATAATGTTTTCAATCTCCCAAAACTTTCGTTTATAACATAAAACCCTGGGAGAGTTTTCAAATCGCACAAATAGTATGACCTGAAGCCTCTCCTGGGTAAAAGAGGTGATAATAAATCTAATACCGCCTAGTATTTAAACCTTTCGTTCTTGTTACTCTTAAAAAATGACAGAGGGTAATTAGCCAAGAGTAGTGATTATTTTTTCCTTAGCCTTTTCCAAGTTACACACCACATTTAAAAAGGTTATACACTACGCTCTAAGAAGTTATACACTACACGTGTTTGGAATATTTTTATAAACCTAAATACCTTAATTCTTCAATGGAAAAAGAGGAAAAGACGAGCGTCAAGCAGGACCAAATTCACGATTTGCTTTTCAGCCGCGAACTCGGATGGCAGGAAATCATTTACGATTTAATCAACACCGAACAGCTCGATCCGTGGGATATTAACCTGACGATTCTCACAGAAAAATATCTCGAGAAAATCCGCGAACTTGAAGAAGCCGACTTTTTCGTTTCAAGCAAAGTCCTCCTCGCTGCCGCGCTTCTTCTCCGAATCAAATCCGAAATTCTACTGAACAAATACATCAAAAGCATCGACGACATTCTTTTTGGAAAAGAAGAAAAGAAAAAATATCTGTTAGAGCGAATTGAACTTGACGAAGAAATCCCAGAACTCATTCCGCGTAGCCCGATGCCTCGATTCAAAAAAGTGACTCTGAAAGAACTTCTCGAATCCCTGAGTAAAGCAATCACCACTGAAAACCGCAGAATCAAAAAAGAAATCCTCAACAAAAACGCACTACGAGAAACCTCCTTCTCGCTCCCAAAACGAAACTTCAGCATAAAAGACAAAATAAAAGAAATTCTCCACAACCTCACAAATCATTTCAGGGAAAACAAAGAAGCAAAAAAAATATCCCTCACAGATTTTGTCGGCAACAACCGCGACGAAAAAATAATTTGCTTCAGTCCTCTGCTCCACCTCGAGAACCAGCAGAAAATCTGGCTTGACCAGGAAGCCCACTTTGAAGAAATCCATATCTGGCTGAAGCACACTTATCTAAAACACAACCCCGACCCCTTCGCCGACCTCCGCGCAGAACTTGAAGCAGAACTCGCAAACGCTGACGACGAAACCAAATCCCGCGCAGAAAAACTCGACAAAGATTTTGAAAATCCCCTCGGCGATTTGGCTGACGGCGAATAACCCCAAATTTAAAAACCCTTTCTCGCTTTCCAAATTATGAAACTCGGAGTTTTATTTTCAGGCGGGAAGGATTCTGTTTATTCAGCGTGGCTAGCGAAACAGCAAGGCAACGAACTTGCGTGTCTAATAACTCTTTTCTCTGAAAACCAAGACAGCTATATGTTCCACACGCCGTCGATATCAAAAACAGAAAAACAATCAGAAGCCATGGGAATTCCTTTTCTAACTTTTGAAACGCGTGGAGAAAAAGAAATAGAACTCGGAGATTTGAAAAACGCAATTCAAAACGCAAAAGAAAAATACCAAATTCAGGGAATTGTTACCGGCGCTCTGCATTCTGTTTATCAGGCATCGCGCATTCAAAAAATCTGCGACTCGCTCGGACTGCAATGCGTCAATCCTCTCTGGCACAAAGACGAAATCCAATATCTTGAAGAATTAATAAAAAACAAATTCAAAGTAATCATAACAGGCGTCGCTGCGTTTCCCCTCGACGAAACATGGCTCGGACGAATCATCGACGAAAAATTCATCCGCGACGCCGAAGCTCTAAAAGAAAAATACAAAATTCATCCTGCCGGCGAGGGCGGAGAATTCGAAACATTCGTTCTAAACTGCCCGCTTTTCAAATCCGAATTGAAAATAAAATCCTTCAAAGATTCTGGAGAAAAAAACTCGTGGCGACGAGAAATCGAGATTGACTAATTCAGATCGGCTCTAACCGGGTTTAACAAAAGAACTTTTGGTTTTCTTTTTCCATCCGGCGTCTCAAGTTCTGCTTCCAACAAAACACCTGCTAAGCCGCCGAGTACTGAATGAGATCTCTTAGTTATTCTTCCAGCATAATTTTCGCCTTCAACATCTCTAGAATTCTCACCTTCTTTGTAAACCCCAATAATATTCGTTAGTAGATGCCTAACATCTTCGTCTCCCATCCCAAATACATCTGCACTTGCAAATACATAATTCCAAGGTTCTCCTTTGTAAACAACAGTGTTGAAAAAAGCCATAAACAATCGGATTTAATTGACTATTTAAAGTTTTATATTTAAGAAAAATAATCTGGATTCCGCACCCGCTAACTAAAGTATCAAAACAGCTTCCCGCCCAGTCGTCATATTCTTAACCTTGAATTTCTTTTCTTTAACCTCGCGCTCGCCGACAAAAATAACATTATTTATCTTGTAGCTGTTTGCATACTCCAACGCTTTCGAAGGTTTTCCGTAAAACATTGAAACGATTTTTCCGCGAGAACGCAATTTCTGCGCGAGCGCAATAGCCTCCTTGTCCTGCCCCAGCGAAACCACAAGATATTTTTCCAAAAGAACTTTCAGATTCGCAAGAGAAGTCAGTCTCTCCAAACCAAAACTAATTCCTGTAGACTGAATTCCGTTGAACATATAACTTCCTCCACCGCCAACAGATTCCCGCATTTTCTTCGTTTTAATTTCAAAAACACTTCCGTTGTAATACGAAAGCCCGCGCGCCAGCGATGGCAAAAACACAATCTTAACCCCGTAAAGTTTCGCATACTCTTCCAAAAATCTAATCTCTGCATACGCTGGATATTTCTGGCACTTTTTCTTATCCGTGATAATCCCAAAAACTTTTTCCGCCCCAAATTCTTTCAACTCTTTCCGAACTTCCGACGCCGGCTTCTTATCCAGTTTATCAATAATCCGCAGAACTTCCCAGCGTCGCTTCTCCGCAATCCCGCACTCTTCCAAAATCTCATTTAATAATTTCCGATTGTTAAAATAAATTACAAAATCAATTTTAAGAGCACTAAGAACCTCATTCACCAACGCCAGAATTTCTGCTTCGCCTTTCGCGTCCGCCCCAATAATATCAACATCGCACTGCGTAAACTGCCGAAACCGATTGCCTGTCGCCGGCTCGTCGCGGAAAACCTCGCCGATTGAATATCTCTTAAACGGAAGTTTCTGATTTTTCATAATTCTTTTCAACGGAAAAGTAAGTTCATATC
>CAYQLQ010000016.1:0-11853 GCA_964418495.1 Candidatus Woesearchaeota archaeon
TTCAAAATTCTTATCTCCTGCCTTCTTTCTCTCCGCGCCCGCGACGAAAACACAGAAAAAGTTTCAGCACAACTTTTCGCAGTAGCAGACACCCCAGAGCAAATCGCAAAAATGCCGACGACAAAACTAGAAAAAATAATTTTCTCTTCAGGACATTATCACAAAAAAGCAAGAACCCTAAAACACGTTTCAAACGAACTAATTAAAAAATTCAATTCCAAAGTTCCGCAAACAAAAGAAGAACTTCTATCAATAAAAGGCATCGGTCCGAAAACCGCGAACATTGTCCTCGCGTTCGCGTTCGGAAAAAAAGTCCTCCCCATCGACACGCACTGCCACCGGATTCCAAACCGCCTCGGCTGGGTCAAAACCGCCTCGCCGGAAAAAACAGAAAAAGAACTTGAAAAAATTCTCCCAAAAAAATACTGGCAAGAATTCAATGGACTCTTCGTTCTATTCGGCAAAACAATCTGCCAACCAATTTCCCCTTGGTGTTCAAAATGCCCAATCGCAAAATTCTGCCCGCGAATCAATGTAAAAAAAAGTCGGTAAATTTAAAACATCACATTCATTAAAATAAACGAGGTGAAAATAAAATCCCTTTACCAACAACACACATCCTCGTCGCAATAATCCTAATCGAACTTTATAGAGACTTCTTTCTCAAAAACAACAAAAGATTCCCGCGATATTATATACTCATAATGGCGTTCGGCGCAATCATTCCCGACCTCGACGTCGTCGCATACTACGGACTCTATTTCTTCGGATTCACAATCGAACAAATCCACCGAACTTTCCTCCACACAATTTTCATTCCCGTCGGACTTTTCGCAATCGGATTAATTCTCTATTTCGCAAAAACAAAAATCTCCGCCGTAGGAAAAAAACACATGACACTCCCAACAATATTCTTCATTCTCTCAGCAGGCGCACTCCTTCATCTTCTCCTCGACGCAACTTTCGCCGGGCAAATCATCCCGCTCTACCCCTTCTCAACTTTCGCGATAGGACTAAACCTAATTAACATTTTCCCCACAGGACTAAGAGACCTCGTCATCCCTTCCCTCGACGTCGCGCTCCTAATATTCTGGCTTTTCTGGATGGAATTCAAACTCAAAATCAGCAACTATTTCTAACCACTAACTTTAAAAACCAATTCTCCCAAAAATTAATATGAAGAGAAGTTCTCGAAGATGGAAAAAGAAACGTCAGATGCGTTGGAAGTGGCAACGTAAAAGACTGAGAAAAGAAAAGCACAAACGTAAAGTAAGACGTGAACGTGCGAGATAGTTCTAACCTCTACTACACCACAGCAATCTTTATTAACTGTTTTTAAATTATTCAAACATGGCAAATGGAAGTGAAATCTGGACAGAAAAATATCGCCCGTCGCAGTTTCAAGAAGTAGTCGGGCAAGAAGACATAATAAAACGAATCTCTTCCCTCACAAATTCTCTCAACATTCCGCACCTTCTTTTCGCCGGCCCCGCAGGAACAGGAAAATCAACACTCGCGCTAATCATTGTAAAAGAACTTTTCAAAGACAAATGGAAAGATAATTATCTGGAACTAAACGCGTCTGACGAACGTGGAATCAACATCGTCCGTGAAAAAGTGAAAAACTTCGCGCGAACAAAATCCCTCGGCGACGTGCCGTTCAAAGTAATCTTCCTCGACGAAGCCGACGCCCTCACACCCGAAGCCCAGCAAGCCCTAAGACGAACAATGGAAAATTATTCAACAACTTGCCGTTTCATTCTGTCCTGCAACTATTCCAGCAAAGTCATCGACCCAATCCAATCGCGTTGCGCAATCTTCCGTTTCAAACTTCTCGAAAAAAAAGACATCGACAGAGTAATCCAGAAAATATCTGAAAGAGAAAAACTCACAATAACTCCCGAAGCACTCGAAATAATTTACGAAGGAAGCGAAGGTGATTGCCGTCGCTGTATAAACATCCTCCAATCAACCGCATCGATTTCACCGTCGATAAACGCAAACCTCGTATCAACAATAATCTCCAACGCAAAACCAAAAGATATCCGAATCGTCCTCGACTATTCCCTCGCCGGCGACTTTGAAAAATCCCGCGAAAAACTTCTCGACGTAATGCTCAAAGAATCAATCTCCGGACAGGACGTTATAAAATCAATTCAAAAAGAAATCTGGAATCTTCCTGTCGAACCGGAAATAAAAGTCCGACTCACAGAAAAAACAGGCGAAGCAGAATTCCGAATCGTCGAGGGCTCTGACCCTTTCATCCAACTACAGGCGCTCCTCGCATCATTCGTACTTGCTGGCCTTGGGAAGGATTAAAATGCTCCAACCAGAACGCGACAAAACAAAAATAGAAGCATACAAAGTTTTTTACAAAGAACATAAGGAATTATTTAGAACAAACCCTGTAGAATACTGGGAAGAAGCGCGGGTATATGTGGAAAGAGAATTAAGAAATCCTTCAAAAAAAAGTGGTTGGCTTGAATGCCTAATTTAAAATGAGTCCATGGGTTGAAAAATATCGTCCGTCGAAATTTGAAGAAGTGAAAGGGCAGAGCGAAGCACTCACGCAAGTTATGGATTTTATCAAAGATCCAAAAAGAAAAAAGAAAGCTGTGCTTCTTCACGGTCCGCCCGGCGTCGGAAAAACGACAATCGCGCAGGTGGTTGCAAAAGAAACCCGCGCGGAAATTTTCGAACTCAACGCATCTGATTTAAGAAACAAAACAAAACTTCAGGAAATTCTAAAACCTGCTATGGAACAGCAATCCCTAACAAATTCTAAAAAAATAATCCTCGTCGACGAAGTAGACGGCATCAACGCCAAAGACTACGGCGGACTTCCTGAACTTCTGCGAATAATCCAAACCGCACCCTACCCCATAATAATCACCGCCAACGACGTCTGGAGCCGAAACCTCAGCACTCTAAGACAAAAATGCATTCTCGTCCAACTCAAAGAAGTCGTCCCGTCAGAAATCAAAGACGTGCTCTTCACAATTCTCCGAAGAGAAAACCTTTTCATAAACAACAACATTGTCTCCAGCATCGCAGTCCGCGCAAAAGGCGACATCCGCGCAGCAATCAACGACCTCCAATCAATCGCACGGCTTCAGGACCCGTCGCTGTTAACAATCGACGAACGAAACAAAGAAGTCGACATTTTCTCCGCACTAAAAAAAATCTTCCAAGAAAAACCAACAAACGAAACCCTCGGAATATTCGACTCAGTAAATATGCCCATCGACGAAATAATTCTCTGGATTGAAGAAAACATCCCAAAAGATTACTCAGGAAAAGAACTCGCAAAAGCCTACGACGCCCTGAGCCTAACCGACGTATTCCGAGGACGAATCTACAAACAGCAATACTGGCGCTTCCTCGTCTACGAAAACATTTTCCTAAGCTACGGAATATCCGCGTCAAAAAAAGGAACAAAAGACAAATTCACAAGCTACAAAAAACCGTCGAGAATTCTGAAAATCTGGCTTAACAATCAGCGAACCATAAAGAAAAAAACAATCTGCCAAAAATACGCCCGCTATGTTCACGTCGGACAAAAACGCGCAATGGGCGAATTCCCAGTTCTAAAACAAATCATAAACTCAAATCCTGCAATCGCGCGCGAACTTCATCTAACAGAAGAAGAACTTGAATATTTGGGGAAATGATTAACAGTTCCCGCTTGAATTTTGAAGTAGTTAGTAAGCTTGCCTTTTTCTTAACTTTTCTGGCAAATGAGAAGTATCATTTACATATTCAACTCTTGTTTTATTTTTATTAATAAATTCAAGATGAGTTAATCCTGTCGGCGTCTGCACAAATCTTGAATTAGTTGGGCTAATCTTCAAAGCAAGAGCAATTAAAATCCGATTAAAATTCCCACTTGCAACAACTAAGACATTTCCCTTTTCTTTTGTAATCTTATTCCAGAAAGATTCTATTATTTTTATTTCCTTTTTATGTTTCTCTGGGAATTCTTTAACCTTACCTTCAACCTCCCTTAAGATTTCGTCAAAGATAATCTTGACAGGATGATGCTTAGAAATTACCTCAGCAGTTTGTTTACATCTAACTAAATCGCTTGAATAAATTTTATTAAATTCTATATCCTTTAATCTTTTAGCAAGATAACTTGCCTGCTCTAGCCCATTTTTAGACAAAGCAGTTCCGTCTTTATTTTTTTCTCCATGTCTTAATAAATAAATATTAACCTTTACATCGTTCATTTTTGTCCCTCTTTTACAGCAATAATACATTTAACCGGTTTATAACTTTTTCTTTCTAATTTATACATTTCTCCTAACATTCTATGCAACCCATCGATGTGAATTAAATGCTTTCTCACAAAAATTTCTCCATAACTATCTCTACCTTTCGGCGTAACCGAACTTAGGATAATTGTTCCAATATCTTTTTTAGAAAAATAATCTATCTTCGAAAAACACAGAGGATTTGTCTTCTTATATTTTTCTTCTATTCTCCTCAATTTATTGTAAGTTTCTTTTAGAGTTAATCCTCTTCGTGGAACAAGAATTTTTTCTCCGTGATAATGATAAGGTAATTTAATGTTTATGAAAACCTCGTAGGGTATTTTTGTTAAAACCCAAATTCCGACTTGTTGATCTGCATTATTAATCAAATGAAAAGGCCATTTTGAGTTCGAGTCCCCTTTTTTGTTTTCCTCCCAGAAAATTTTCTTTACTTCCGAAAATGGAACTATTTTAGGTTGAATTAATTTTGAGAATAGTCTCTTATTTATTAAGATTTTATCTTCCATTCTATTAAGAGTAAATAAAATATTATTAAATAGTTTTGCTTTGTCCATAAAAAAAGAGATATATCTACTCCCCTTAACAGTTCCCGCTCGTCGCAGCACTTGTAGAATCCAAAACCTCGTCGCAATCTGCAGGTGCGTTGTTGTATGCCGAACAAACCGCAGTCTTTATTGATTCTGCATCTCTCGCAACATTTGCTTTAACACCATTAATTATAATTGTCGGAGAACCGCTCACGTCATTCTCCTGCGCTTTCTGAGAAGCCGCTGCAATCAAATCCTCGCCGTCAGAAGCAACGCACGCCATCACAGCCGAAGAATCAATTCCCAAAGAATTCATCAACTTAATCGCCTCGCTCTTATCACAGTCAATGTCCGCTGTCGCACCGCACTTAGAATAAATCGTCTCTACAAAACCCGCAGCATAATTCCAGTATTTCGCCTTATCAAGTTTCTGTATACATTCCTGAATTTTATTCTGCTGAACTTCAAACTCTCCGTGTCCTCCGTAATAAAGAACAGCCTCGAAATCCGCGCTACCGCTTAAAAGATTAGCAACTTCTGCCATAGGTCCCTGTGCCTGAACACCATAAGGACAATACGCCCAAACAAATAATTCAACAACAGGTTTATCTGACTTTGGAATCTCCGTCGCTGTTGGCTCTTCGCTCACAGCATTTGTCGTCAACGGCGTCACACCCTGCACAAGATTTTTCCCGTCCTTAGTAAGATAAAGTGGAATCTCATTCCCCTCATAATTAACAACAACCTCATATAAATCTCCCATATCTTCGACACTCGACAAAGTAACTCCTCCGCCGGTCTGCGCATTTGCAAAATCAAGAATTACATTTCCCACAGCACCCTTCGAAATTCCCCCGCCAGAAAAACTTCCAACAATAAAAACCAAAACTATAATTCCAAGAACCGCACTCGAAAGTATCCACGGATTCTCCCGCATAACCTCGCTCAATTTTCTCTTCTGATGAGAATTTCCCGCGCCTTCGCTTTCTTCTTCCATTCCAACCAAAACAAAAACTGGTTTAAAAACATTTTGGTAAACCAAACAATTAAAAATAACCCTAACTATTTTTTACCATGCCGTATGACATTATCGTTGGAAGAGGTGAAGCAGACAAAAAATCACTTGGAAATCAGGGACTAATTTATCTCGGCAAAGGCTACGTCAAAATGGGGCAGTACACTTCGCTGAGCAACTCGATTTTTATGGATGTCGCAAAAAGCCACGTCGTTCTCGTCGCTGGAAAACGAGGCTCTGGAAAATCCTACACCCTCGGCGTCGTCGCTGAAGAAATCTCAAACCTCCCGACAGAAGTCGGCCAGAACATAGCTTGTTTAATTTTCGACACAATGGGAATTTACTGGACAATGAAATACGCCAATGAAAAAGACAAAGAACTTCTGCAGGAATGGGGGCTCAAACCAAAAAACCTGCCTGTAAAAATTTTCGTTCCACAGGGGCACTTCGACAGCTACGCAGAAAAAGGAATTCCCGTCGACAAACCATTCGCACTCGACCCAACAGAAATGAACGCAGAAGACTGGGTGCTGACCTTCGGACTCAACATCATCGAGCCTGTCGCCGTCCTCATCGAAAAAACAATTTCCTCCCTAAAAGAAAATTCTTCTTATAATATTTTAGACATAATTGAAAAAATAGAAAAATCTGAAAAAGCAGAAAAGGACATCAAGAACGCAGCAGTCGCACTTTTCGAAGCAGCGCAAACTTGGGGCATCTTCGCGGAAAATTCCAAATCCGCAACAAAAGTTTCCGACCTTGTCAACGCAGGAAAAACCACTGTCCTTGATTTAAGTGTTTACAATTCTGTCGGCGCGTTCAATGTTCGGGCACTCGCAATAAGCCTTCTCTCGCGAAAGATTTTCAATCAACGAATGGACGCGCGGAAAAAAGAAGAAATCGAAGCTGTTAATCGCGGACTGGATTATTTTTCAGAGCAAACAAAAAAAGAACATCCGCTGACGTGGATTTTTATTGACGAAGCGCACGAGTTCCTGCCTCTCGACGGCAAAACCCTCGCAACCGACGCGCTGATTCAGTTACTAAGAGAAGGACGACAACCGGGAATCTCAGTTGTTCTCGCAACACAGCAACCCGGACAAATTTCCCGCGACGTCATGACACAATCAGACTTGGTAATCGCGCACCGCGTAACTTCCAAACCCGACGTCGAAGCCCTCAACCACATTATGCAATCCTATCTTCTTGAAAGCGTTCAAAGATACATGGACGAACTCCCGTCGCTGAAAGGCTCAGCAATTATTCTCGACGACAATTCTGAAAGAATTTACCCAATGCGAATCCG
Organism: Candidatus Woesearchaeota archaeon; assembly: GCA_964418495.1. Taxonomy (GTDB): domain Archaea; phylum Nanobdellota; class Nanobdellia; order Pacearchaeales; family GW2011-AR1; genus CAYQLQ01. The sequence continues at coordinate 7,123 of CAYQLQ010000016.1, forward strand.
CCCAAGATTTACCTGGCACGGAGGCGAGGCTCCAACCGCAGTTAAAATCGAAAAACGGTTGTAACGAGCCGGAGTGCCAGTGGCACGGTGAGTTCTTAGACTTTAAATTATCCCGAAGGTAAAAGTAAAAATCAAAGTCTGGGGACGAATAGGTGAAGCTCCCACAGTTGTGAAGATAGAGAAAAGATTATAACAACTGATTAGGACTTTGCAGACTTCCATAAGTTATCAAAAAGAATTTCCTGCATTTTCGCAAAATCTTTATTCTTTATAATAAACCCCTTAAAATCATTACCTTCAAAACTAAAATATGAAACTTCTTCGCTAGTTATTGCAATTGTTCCTTTGTATTCTTGATTTTCAATAAATTTTCTTTTTCCCATTTTATCGCCCCAAAGGGAACTTTTTTTATTTTCTGGTTTATTTGGAATTACTGCCTTAGAAAATACCTTATTCTCTTTCTTTTTAGCATAATAATTAGTTACATAATTTTCTGAAAAATTTAACCATTCAATTCCTTGCCCAAGGACTTTATAGTCTTTTTTCTTTTTAGAAACCAATCTATTAAGAATTTTCTTTATTCCCTCTAATCCTTCAAAAAACTCAATATTTGTTTTTTCTGCATTGCTATCTGACACTTTTTTTAATTCTTTAATTATCTCGGAAAAATTCTTCTTTTTTTGTTTTAGGATTTCTTCCTGCTGATTTAGAAGATTCATCATCTGTTCTGGGTCCAAAGCTTGAAAAAGAATTGTTTTATCCTTGATTACCCTGCTAACAAGCCCTTTCTCTTCGAGTCTTTTCAAAATATCATAACAAGTTACTCTATGAGCCTCCAATTTTTTGGCAAGCTCCCCTGAGCGAATTAGAGGGTTTTTGAGAACTTTCAAATAAGCCCTCGATTCTAATTCAGTTAAACCCAATTCAGTTAAGTCAGTTTCTTTCATGTGTAGTAGTCTAAGGTAACTACATCTATTTAAATATTATTGTTTTGAGTTGTTATTACAAAGGAATTACACAGAATAAAATGACAAATACAGACGAAACAAATTCGGGGGAGGGAAAATGAGAAGAATTGAACCTGTTTCAGTAGAAGTCGGAGATGCGGTAGATTTGGTTAGAAGATTACATCCAAGGTTAATTGCAAGCATAGAAATTAAAGCAGGCATAGAGCTTAGATCGACAGAAAATTCTTCAAGAATGAATTCGTTAAGAATAAGAACCAAGGAAATCCACGAAAGAACAGGGGTTGGAATTATACCGTGCACTGTGCCACAAGAACTTCTTAGAGAAAGGGTAAACGACGAAACACTTCCATATTTTTTTGGGGCATTTGGATTTGGGAAAGACGATTTAGCCTTAGTTAGTGCCCCTTGTTTATGTTGTGGTTTACTAGAAGGATGTGGAGAATACGCTTTGAGATTTGGAAAGGGTGCGGAAAAGGTCTTTAGGGATACTTACTTACTTATTAAAGAGGATACCGACCAAGGCACTATTGCCAATGCCCTGCTTAATTTAAATCGCTATGGATATGATTTTAGTGATAGTTTTGTAAAATAAATTTCCTAAATAAAAACATAATATAATAAAATGACAACTAATAAACCAGTACAGGAAATCACTAAAGCCCGACTAAGTATTCAAGCAGACATGTTATTAGCAGACGCTGGGTGCACAAGGGATGGACGAGAAAAGAGCGCTATCGGCTGGCGACAAAGAGCATTTGATAATTATACTTGTTCTCATACTCCAAGTTGGGAGGACGCTGGAAAAGTGTCGCACCCATATACAGAATTGAGGGTGAATTAAATGACAAAAAAGCGAGCAATCTCTCTAATTTATTAGTCGTCGGAACCATCCCCCAAAATCCTCCTACCCCACAATAAAATCAATCCGGCATCTAATTTTATAAGGACCAATCTCTCCAGCCGACTTAACCTTTGCAATTTTTATTTTTTTCTTCGCCCGGCTGGCTTCGATTTTTATTTTTTCCACAATCTCTTCGGTTTTGTCAGCGTCGCAAAAATCATAATAATAAATACGCGTCCCTTTTTTTGAAACTGCAAACGCTTCTTTCAGAAAAGAATCCCGCAACTGCGGACGCGGCATCACAACCACGTCGAACTTTTTCTTCTGCTTCGCAAGTTCAACAGCGATTCTCTTCGCGTCGCCCGGCAAAAGCTCAACCCTACTTTTCAGATTATTCAATTCAACATTCAGTTTCGCGTATTTATTCGCTTCGCGATTTATCTCATTTGAAAAAACTTTCCTCGCGCCAGAATTTTTCGCAATCACAATTGAAAACGGCGCAACTCCCGCGAACATCACCAGAACCTCGTCGCCTTTCTTAATCTTCCCGGCAATTTCCTTCCTCTCATTACTCAGCCTCGGAGAAAAATACGTCGTGTCAATATTAAAACGAAACGAACATCCATTCTCTTTATACAAAACTTCTTTCGTCTTCTCACCCGCCACCCACAGCGTTTCCATTTTCCGCAACCGCCCCTTAAACTTTCCAACCTTCGCCAAAACCGTCCGCACAGATTTATTATCTTTCAAAATCATCCCCGCAAATTTCCGCCTGCCCACAGACTTCATATCGTCGGGAAAATTCACAACCGCAACATTTCCAAGCACGTCAAACGAACGATGTTTCATTAAAACAAAAAGAAAAACTCAAATTTAAATGTTTGTTAAATCCAATTCCCCAACCCTTTCTGTTGCTGTTTCTCTTTCAGAGCTTTCAGCTTGTCAATCTGCTTGTTAACTCTGTCGTCGGAAAAATCATGTTCGTCAACCAGAATCTTTTTTATTTTTCCTTCGTCCAGTTTTCCAAAATCAAAATCCGCGCCCACAACATCGTGCTTGTGAAACAATTCAAAAATTTCCTGCCAGTCAAACTGGTCCTCTTCAGGCAAACTCATTATTTTTTCTTCAACTTCTTTGAAAATCAAAACCGGCTGTTTAAACTGCCGAACCAAATCCAGCGCTTTTTTCTGTCCGATTCCCGGAACGCCTTTCGGATTATAATCTGTGCCGACGAGAATCCCAAGGCAGATTAACTGGTCAAGATTTATTTCAAGAGAATTCAAAACTTTTTCAAGTTCAATCATTTCCGGTTTCACTTCTGTCCATCCTGCAAAAGTTTTTCTCCGCCGCGCCAATGTCAAACTCTGAATTAATCTCGGCGCTCCGAAAAGAAGAGAATCATAATCCTGACTTATAACAGAATAAACATTTTCTTTTGTCCGGCAAAGATACGACGCCTCTGCCTCGCCCTCCGACGGCGCCTGCACAACCGCAACTCCCATCGCCACCAAAAGTTCCTTGCTCTCCCGAATCATTTCGTCGTCGAGCCGCAACAACTGACTGCTATACCTTTTCATTCCCATAACATCCTCCTCCACCCTCGCCTCCTCGTATTTTTCTTTCGCAACATCCCGCGCATCCTGCCGTTTCTTGTGCGTCTTCGCTTTCAACTCCGGCGCCTTCCCATCAAAAACATAAACCAACTTAATTCCCTCCGCAAGCAAAGAAACATTCCGATAAAAAATTCCCGAAAGGTGGCTCGTAATCCGCTTCTGATTATCCATCAACGGCGTCCCGTCCGGCTGCCGAATCGTCGACAAAAACTGATACAAAGTATTAAACGCATCGACAACAACAGTCTTCCCCCTCAACTCCCCAACCTCAATTTCCCGTCGCGGAATAATATCCCGTATATTCAATCCCATAGAAAATTCAGAAAACACGAATATAAATAATTATTGTTCTTTCGCCTGCGCACGCTCAAAAGCAAGCCTACAAAAACCCTTAAGCATAGGAAGTTCCCAAGGACATTTATGAGTATTTCTATCCCTCTTTATCATCCCTTGCTTCTCTAAATCTCTTCTAAGAGAATAAATTTCTAAACCTGCAGCAGTTAATTTTCCAGAAGAAAGTGTCAAAGAAGTATCATTTGCAAAAAGATCTTCCTCAGGGGGACCATACAAAAGACCTCGTAAAGAATTAAAATCCGCCGCAGCCGTAAAAACATTCATAGGTTCAGACAAATCCAAAAGAACCTTATACGCATTACTTCTCGCCTCAACAGGAGACCCTCCTAAACCTTCTACTGCCGGGACATAACTATCCAAGCCCATCTTCCCTGTGGACTCTGGATGAAAAGTCAGTCTCTCCCGCATATTAGGTTCCAGCCCTTCAAGAAAACAATCCAAACTCTCCGCAACCTCCAGCCGATCTCCCAATCCTAAAACATATTCAAGACTCTCCAAACTATTCTCCCCTTGTTTTTCTCTGAACCTATCAAGAATTCCCGCCCTCCCTGATGAATCCAATAAAGAGATAAAATCTCCAAATTCCCCACCCCCAGCATTTCCACTTGACATCCACAAGTTAAGGTTATCCCACATTTCCTCCAGAACAAAAGAATTATCATAAACTTCCTGAAGAGAACTCAACCACAAAAATCTGCTCTTGGTTCTTGGAAAATCCGCGCAAACCCTCAGCGTCCTCAAGTATTCTTCTTTACGAGGTGTGGATGGTTCGATGCGAATTCCAAAATCTTCGGGTATGGGCTTAGGTAATCTCTGCCCTTGCGATTCCTCCGAGAAAGGATCATCTCCCTTAGTTCCAAAATAAGGAATACCCCTCTGCCCTTCCCAAGCACTCCAAGGAATATTAGGCAACTTCCTTTCTTCCGGTTCTCCTGTATCTTCGTCATCTGTCATA
>CAYQLQ010000017.1:0-11769 GCA_964418495.1 Candidatus Woesearchaeota archaeon
TGAGCTTCCACCTCCCCCTCCTCCTCCACCCCCCCCGCCACCATTATTTGGTGGTGTGACAGGAACTACTGGCGCTACAGGTTCTTCTGGTGGGAAAACTCTATGTTGATTTTCCATTCCCCAGTATTCCCAGATTTCTCCTTCACGAGGAGCTTCTATTCCTGTAGCAAGTTTGTCTCCGATTTCAGAACGAACTTTAATTTCTCCCCCCAACATTTCTTTTCCAACCTTATCTCCAACATCTCCTGTAATAGTTATTGTACCTTCATTCCCCTCTCCAGCATAATCGTTTACATTTCCATTTAATTCAATTATTCCTTGATTATTATATCCCAACATATACCCCACATCCCCAGTAATAGTTATTGTACCTTCATTCCCCTCTCCAGCATAATCGTTTACATCTCCAGTGATAATTATTACGCCTTGATTATAGCCTCCAACAAAATCGTTTGCATTCCCCTTTAATTCAATTAGTCCTATTCCACGATTACTACTTCCAAAATAATCTCTCACATTTCCAGTAATAGTTATTGCGCCCTCATTCTCAGATCCAGAGTAATCATTCGCATTTCCAGTAATAGTTATTGTGCCTTTATTCTTTTCTCCAGCATAATCATTTGCATTACCATTTAATTCGATTGTTCCTTGATTATTGTTCCCTAACTTATCTCCAACATCTCCTGTGATAGTTATTGTACCCTCATTCTCAAATCCAACAGAATCATTTACATTTCCAGTGATAATTATTACCCCTTTATTATAACCTCCAGCAAAATCGTTTGCATTCCCCTTTAATTCAATTAATCCTATTCCACGATTACTACTTCCAAAATAATCTCTCACATTTCCAGTAATAGTTATTGCGCCCTCATTCTCAGATCCAGAGTAATCATTCGCATTTCCAGTAATAGTTATTGTGCCTTTATTCTTTTCTCCAGCATAATCATTTGCATTACCATTTAATTCGATTGCTCCCTGATTATTGTTCCCTAACTTATCTCCAACATCTCCTGTAATAGTTATTGTACCCTCATTCTTGTATCCCAGAAGATCTCTTGCATTCCCTTCAATAGTAATCGTCCCCTGATTATATATTCCAGCATTATATCCTACATTCCCTTCAATAGTAATCACCAAGTCATTATACACTCCAACATTACTTCCCACATCTCCAGTAATAGTTATTATCCCTCTATTCTCCTCTCCAGCAAAATCATTTGCATTACCATTTAATTCGATTGTTCCCTGATTCTTGTATCCTAACTTATCTCCAACACTAACCTGAACCCCCAACCCATATCCTTGCTTCCACATTTTACCAACATAATCTACCTCAGCGATTCCATAATATCCCCAACTCGTCCCCTCAATCCAAAAATAATCCCCCGAGTGCTCATTCCAATAATCACCATCAGAAGTAGGAATACAATAATCGTCATCAACACAAGCAAAATCCTCGCAATCCGTTAGATCATTATCATCATTATCCTCACCATCATCACATATCTCTCCAACTTCAACAGCAGAACATAAAATATCCCCATGATCTATAAACCCGTCCCCATCATTATCCGCCCCGTCGATGCAAGGAGGCGCTTTCTGAATATAAAGTATCCACCACCCAGGAGGCCAACCAGAACCCTCAATATAATCCGCTTTTTCAAAACACGAAAAACCACTACCCCCTCTCTCCTCATATACGCAAGGAACAACCCCCAGAGAATACTCATCATAAAGATGACCCACCATTTGATAAGATTTATCGCAATATGCTACAGCATCGTCACCCATAAGTGCAGAACATCCTCCCTCCACAAGATATGGGCGCGTAGAGATATCTGCTTCACCATCATCATAATAAAGAGGGGCCACCGTATATATATTAGGGTTATTGAGGTCACGGATATAACTAACAGAATGAGGTGAAAACCCCCATTGACCCCCAAGATTAATAATACTCACATTGCCAAAAAATCCATAATCCCCCCTTAGAGATTCAGGAGAATATCCCGTCGGTGCAACACCTTCGCTAATTCCAATTTCCATAAGAATACTCGGCAGCGCCGGAGAAAAATAAATCCCCTCTCGATTAACAAAAACAAAAATTCCAACAGCGACGACAAGAATAACTATCAAAGAAAGTAACCAAACCTTCACACCCTTTTTCATAAACAATATATCAAACAATACTTTATAAATATTATTATGCTCAAACAATCCACCTCCGTAGACAAAATTAAAATTTATTTCTTCCCAATATCCTTCGTCGTGCTTTCTTCTTCAGCAACTTCTGCCCGAATCTCTACTTTCAATTCTGCTTTTGTATCTTTTCGTTTTGAAACCCATCGAACATTTCTTCTTTTCATGCTCATATTTTTCCGGCACTTCGAAGAACAAAGATGATTAATTTTCCCGTCAGTCATAACAAGTGTCAATCCCCTCGGAATCTCATACGCTTTTCCGCAATAAACACATTTCGGCATTTAAGTATAGCTCCCTTTTGAAACACTTGATTTAATTCTTCGCGCCTCGATTTCAGTTTCTCGCAGAACAAGAACATCGCCAACCCGAATCGGACCTTTTACATTTCGTCGCATCGAACGTCCCTCGTCGCGTCCTGCTTTCACAAGACATTTGACTTGCGTGATTTCTCCACGGAAACCTGTCCGCCCAATAATTTCTTCTACAACCGCCGGCACAACTTGACCAAGAATTTTATCACTTCCTTTTGTGCCTGCTTGTTTTTTTTCCTGAACATTTTGAGTCTTTGCCATTTCTATTTAAGAGCCGCGATGTCTTTGTCCGCGTCGCCTGCCTCAATCACAACAACTGAAGACGCAGCAACCGGAAGACCAACGGCAATTCCCAGTTTTTGTTTACTATCCGCCTCGACGCATTTCACACCTTTCTCTTTGCACAACAACGGAATATGCGCAACAATTTCTTTCGGCTCGACATCCCCTGCATAAACAACTAACTTAGCAGTTCCGCGCTCTATCGCCTTGGTAACTTCGTTAGTTCCTTTTTCAGTTTTCCCTGTCCGCTTGGCTTTCTCAACAATTTGATATATTTCTGTCATTTTAAATTAGAACTCTAAACCTCGCTCACTTAGAGTTCATCGGTAACAATCAAAGAAAAAATTGGTTTATAAAGATTTCTGTAGGAAAAAGAAACCCTTATCTAAAAAGTTTTCGTCAGGCCGACAATTCCGACAATCATATTTATTCAAAAAGATTAATGCTCCCAAATTATCCATATCAAAATAAGATTTAATATTAATGAAATCCATATAATCTGACTGGATATCCCTTTCCAATATGTCGCTTTTTTTCCAGTCCAATCTATTTGATCTTGGTATTTTTGTAATTCTTGCTTTTGAAACTCCGAAAAAGTAAGATTTGAATAAGCACACGTATACCCTTCTTCACAGAATAAATGGCTTGCGGTATAAAAACTTAAAGCGAATATTGTATAATCAGAGGATGTTTTTTGTGTTGAAGAATAATAATCTCCTGCATAATTAAAAATTAAACTTAAAGCGATTAAAATAGCAATTATAACCACTAAAACTTCCTTATATTTTTGATTCATTTTTTCTTTAAATTAATTTCCCAACAAATCTCGCTTAGAGCAACAATTCTTTTTTTAACTGTTTTAAAAGTATCTCCCTCTATCGCCTTAGCTCCTCTTTTAAATCCTCGCTCGTTTTTATACCTCCGATAAATAAACAAAAAAGGGATTTAAATAATTTTCCTAAACACAAAAACTTTTTATACTTCCTCTTTCTTATTCCCAAATGGTGAATGCTCTTACGCTTCTGATTATTGTCTGCGTCTGGTTTGTCGCAGGATATTTTATTTATTCAAAATTTATAGAAAGAAAACTTGTAAAACCAACAAATCAAAAAACCCCGGCGCACACGATTCAAAATAACATCGATTATAAACCAACCAAAAAAACTTTCCTGTTCGGACATCACTTCGCGTCAATCGCAGGCGCAGGTCCAATCATCGGTCCAATCCTCGCTGTTTCATATTTCGGCTGGCTATTCGTCGTCGCGTGGATTGCAATCGGAAGCGTTTTCATCGGCGCGATTCACGACTATCTTTCTCTAATAATGTCTGTCCGTCACAAAGGCGAAGGCATCGCAAAAACCTCTGAAAAAATCACCGGCAAAAAAACATTCTATGTTTTCTCCGCACTTCTCTGGCTAACTCTAATGTTAATCATAACTGTCTTCTCTGTCAGCAGTGCAGAGTCGCTCGTCAAAATCCCCGAACTCGCAATTCCATTCTTCGGAATAACAATCACCGCAATTTTCCTCGGGCTCGCAATCTACAAATTCAAAGCAAAAAAATTAACCTCAAGCATCATCGCCTTAGCATTTGTAATTTTATTTATCTGGCTCGGAATAATTTTTCCAATAGTCCTTCCATTCGCAGAATCAACCTCCCTGATAATTTGGTTAGTAATATTATTTATTTACGCGTTCGCAGTATCGCTGGTTCCAGTTTGGCTCGTTCTCCAACCCCGAGATTATTTAAGTTCAGTAAGTTTATTTTTGTTTCTCGGCGCCGGCTTACTCGCGATAATCTTCGCGCGTCCTGAAATCACCGCACCCGCAATCATAACTTCTAACCTTCCGCTCTGGCCAATCTTATTCATCACTGTCGCCTGCGGTGCGGTTTCTGGATTCCACGCCCTTGTATCCTCCGGAACAACATCCAAACAATTAGACAACGAAAAAGACGCAAGAATTATCGGCTACGGTGCGATGCTCACCGAAGGGTTAGTTGCGCTTCTCGTCGTGATTTTCATCAGCGCCGGATTAAAATGGGGCGCACCAATTGCAAGAAACCTAAACTTTTTCCAAAACGCCCTAGCTGAAGGATGGATTGTCGCATTCGGAAACAGCTTCGCCAACGTTGTAAATTCCGCATTCCCTTTCCTAAGTATTCCCATTCTAATAATTCTCGGTTCCCTAATTGTAAACACATTCATCTTAACTTCCCTCGACACCTCCACCCGCGTCGGCAGAATGATCTCATCTGAAGCATTTCCAAAAAAATTATTTCTCAATAATAAAATAATTCTAACTCTCGCAATTCTCGTCCCCGCATTTATTCTCACGATAACAAATTCCTACGCAAACCTGTGGCGAATGTTCGGAGCATCAAACCAACTTATCGCCAGCGTCGTCCTCATCGCAATTTCCGCCTACCTAATCGAACACAAACGCCCGGCAATTTACACAATCCTCCCAAGTTTATTCATGGTAATCACAACCCTCGGCGCACTCTTCTACGGCGTCTTCAGCAAAACCGGCTACCTCTTCGGACAAACAAACATCGCACTAATAATAATCTCCACAATCCTCATCATCTTCGCAATATTAGTATTCATAGAAATTCTTTTCAAACTCCGAAAAAAATTATAAAACAGTCGCCTTGATTATTTTAACTTCAACCAGCGGTCTGTCGCTCGCGTCGGTTTCCACTTTCGCGATTTTGTCGACGACATCCATTCCTTCAACAACTTTTCCAAAAACCGGATGTTTTCCGTCGAGAAAATTATTGTTCACGAGATTTATGAAAAACTGACTGCTCCCTGTGTTCGGTCCTGCGTTCGCCATCGCGATTGTTCCGCGGTCGTTTCGGTCCAAACTTGTTTCTGTAAATTCGTCTTTTATCGTCGGAATACTTCTGTCGCCCATTCCAGTTCCAGTCGGGTCGCCTCCCTGTATCATGAACCCGTCAATAATCCGATGAAAAATCACACCGTCGTAAATTCCCTTTTCCACAAGCCCTCGAAAATTTCCCGCAGTTCCCGGCATCTCCGAATACAATTCTATAACCACGTCGCCCATACTAGTCTCCAATTTCACCTGCGTTGAATCTTCTGTCATTTTAAATATTAAAATCCCGAAAAGCAAAACCAGCAAAATAATAATCGCCAGCCACAGCTTTTTCATAAATCAAAAACAGAAAACAGGTTTTTAAAATTAACGCATCGGTTTATTTCCAACACACATCAACTTCGTCTGTTCTCTCGCGCGGTTTAATATCCACAGAATCAAAATCTTTCGGATAAAAAACATTCTGTGCGATTTCATCGGAGGCATTTGGAAATCGCCGTTCAGTGCTTCGAGGAAGCTCAAAAGAAACCAGCGGGTGTCTTTTAGCGATTTCTCCTCCCCCAGCCTTAATCCCCGCGTTAAAAATTATTTCCCCCAGATAAGCAATCATCCCTGCGTTATCGACGAGCAAAGCTCGTTCCGGACAAAAAAATTGCGTTTTATTTATTCTCTCGGCGCACATTTTTTTGCACATTTCCTGCAATCGCGAATTGCACGCAACACCGCCACCAAGAAGCAATTCAATCTTACCTGTATGCGCAAGCGCCCGTTCCGCTGTCTCAACCAGCATCGCGAAAACAGTTTCCTGCAACGAAAACGCAATATCTGAAAGATTATGTTTCTTAGAATCAATCATCTGTTTCACTTTCGTCTGAATTCCCGCCAACGCAATATCCATTCCCTTAACAGAATACGGAAGTTCAATAAAATTTCTGCCCCGCTCCGCGAGTTTCTGAATCGCCGGTCCGCCAGGAAAGCCCATCCCCGCGTGCCGCGCAATCGTGTCAATAAAATTCCCAACACCCAAATCCAAAGTCTCCCCAAAAATCCGATACTTTCCAGACGCATAAGCAATAATCTGCGTGTTCGCCCCCGACGCATAAAGCATCACCGGATCCCTCGCCCCAGTGATTTTCCCAATTTCCAAATGCGCAATACAATGATTCACCGGCACCAAAGGTTTCATAAATTTCTTCGCCAACTCTTTCGCAAATTTCATTCCTTCAAGAAGACACGGAGCCAACCCCGGTCCCTGCGAAAACGCAACAGCGTCGACATCCGACTCTTTCAAACCAGATTTTTCCAACGCCTCCAAATAAATCGCATCCTTTTTTTCCGCGTGATGCTTCGCCGCTTCAATCGGAATAATCCCCCCACTCTCGGTAGTATAAGTTTCCTTCACATTCGACAAAACCACGCCGTCCCGAACAATCCCAACGCCAAACGTGTGCGCTGTCGACTCAATTCCCAAAACCGTTACCATAAAGATTAATCTGTTGAGAAGTATATAAATTTTATTAAGAAAAGAAAATCAAGGGGAAACAATACCTTTTTAATATTTCAATCAATTATTATAACATGAAGAAAAAACATTTTAGGTTTTTGAGTTTAATCTCATTTGTTTTAGGAATTTTCTTTTTATTAAACTCCAACATAGATATAACTGGCGCGGTGGTTGGCGTATTTGATTTTTCTTCTGGGTTTAGCTCTGTGTTGGGAATTATTTTAATCCTAGTTTCTGCCATGCTTTTTGTTGGAGGAAGTGGAGGTTTAGAAGGAATAGCAAAAAGTTCTGCAGATTTTGAACGACTTAAAAAATCTCTAAAAAGAAGAGAAGAATTCGGGGAGTCTTTTTTTTCTGAAATATTAAAGAGTGATTTAAATCGAATTAGAAAAGTTCCGGAAAAGGCGTGGACAGATTATAATCCTAATTTGAGTTACAAACAAAATAAAGAGAGATTAATGACACTCCTTCATTCAGACAACCCAAATCCGGGAGTAGAAATAAATGATGAGATAAGGGAGGGGTATAGGAAAGTTTTAGATTTGTCCCCAGAACAGTTTTATGGGAAAGGAAAACCAGAAGAAATCGCAAAAAGGGTTTGGAAAAATTCAAAAAGAAAGTACTTGAATTCTAAAAATTTTTATCAGTTTAGAAAAAAATCAATAAAAGAACTTCAACGTTTAGACAAAGAAGCTCTTTCGAATGAGATTGTCCCATTTCTTGAAACCAGGCCGAATAATTCTACAGATTATAAGGGATTTAAATCAAAAATTGTCTATTTTGGACCAGAAGAATTATTTGGCAGATATAAGCCCCATCAACTTAAAGAGTTAGAAGAAAAACATTTGGGAAAAGACGTATTCAAATACCATATGATTTATGACCCTAAAGATTTAAAGAAAGGAAAAATACCCCACGGACATTGGGAATTAGAATATCTCGGAAAAGAATCATCTAATTAAGGAATCATATCTTCCTTCTTCTTCATGTAATCTAAGTCTATCGCCTAAATCCGAACTTTGTTTACTATATCTTTCTTCACATTGAGGAAAACTTGAATTTAATTCTTCGAGTTCTCTTAGTAAATTAAAAGGGGTTTCTTCTCCTCTGGCCAATTTTTCTGAAATGTCAAGTAATCTTAATAAATAATTTTCTCGTGCTCCGTAGTCTGAAATAGGAGAATCTTCTCTTTTAGAGGTATCACCAGACTCACCTCCAATAGAATCTAAATTCTTGCAAGGGCTAGCTCCTTCAGTGTTCATACTTGATAGAATAATCAGACCCTTTATAAAATTACCTATCTTTACTATTATTAAGTTACTACTTGAAAACCAGCACTCCAAAAACAACCAAAAAAGACTTTTTAATTCTAACTATAGAAAAATATATATTCTTCAACAGCCTATGAAAAATATGACAAATCGTGCGGATTCTGAACAAACTAAATGCGAGGAACTTCTACTAGCACGGACCAAAGGCAAGAAAACTTTATTACATCATCTTCGGAGAGATCTGGACAGAGGAAGAATAGAAAGAATTGATTTTTCCGACGACAAAATGATTATTGGTTTCCGAGGAATAAAAACACCCCTAACAATTTATAGTCGATGCGAATACCCGCGAATAGTAGAAGAAGTAGAAAAACTAGGAGGATATAATGGAAGAGGAATCACAATTACCTTTCGTAGAATAGAACACGCGAGGATGGAATACGGGAAAACAAAACCTGCAATCTGGACATATGGAAGATTCTATACTGAACTTCCAATAATAGTCCGCGACAATCTCGAAGCTTTCACAGCACAAATAACGCACGAACTTAAAAAGGAACTCTCAGAAAGAATTCAATAAAATAAAAAAATTAATTAAAAAATAAAAATAAAAAATTAAGAGAATTTATCTCTTCTTTTGGAGTTTACGACGAAACGCAGAAGATAAAAAAATTAATTAATAAAAAATAAAATAAAAAGTAGAGAAGTTTTATCTTCTCTTTTTCTTTACCGGCTTTTTCTTAACAGCTTTCTTTTTTCTCTTTCCGCCACGAGCCATCACAGCCTGACAAACATTTCCTTTTCCGTCCACGTAATAAAGGTGCCCAGGCTTTCGAGTAATAACGTTCTTAACAAGAATTGTTCCCATTTTTTTTAACCTCCTTTTAATGATTATAAATAAATTAATTCATTTCTCTATTTAAATCTTTTTGTTTCCGTCGAGAAAACGAATTATTTCAGAATATTTATTATTAAGAGGGATTTCAATTAATTTACAAAACTTTTTGTCTGGAAGCACGCGCAATTTCCACGGCGTCACAACTTTTTTTTCCACGACGTTGTTTCCGCCGTCAAGCCAAACAGCCAGAAAAACCGGACAGAAAAAAGAATGAATCGGCATCGCAACCGGTTTTTCAAAATCAAACAACAGCGTCGGTGCATCTTCCCGACGACGAAACATTAACCCGCGGATTTTTCCGAAAGCACCGACTCGTTCGACATCTAAAAATTTCTTTTCCCCGTCTTTAACCAAACAAATTTTTTCCATTTTTCATTTCCTTATATTTTCTATAATACAAATCAACATTTCTCCTCGTGACAACATTGTGGTGTTTGAATCCTCCGCCAAAAGTAAACGGGATATGCATCAGCTCGTGAATTATAACTTTCGTCTGCTCTTCGTAATCGAATTTATCAAATCGTTCAGACAGAAATTCCAGCGCGTAAAACGCTTTCATTCCCATCGCCTTCTGCATAAGTTTGCCGAGCGCATGGCACCGCGCAATAGTTCCCCTCGACGAGGTTCCTGAACTCCGAAGACATTTAACAAAATCCATTTTCACATGCGGAAACAAAAACCGCGCAATCTCTGCCGCGCGCTCCTGCAAATCCAAAGCAAAAGAATATTTCATTTTAACTTAACCAAAACTTCCCTAATAAAATCTTCGTTAATCTTTAATGTTCTGGAGGACACTTTTTTTAAATGATATGAAATACTCTTTCGATTTCCTATCGCAACGTAAACGATTTTCTTTTTGAATCTTTCAATTACTGCACTTACAACTCCAGAAAAATCTCCGTCATTTGAAACCAAATATGCTTCATCGTATTCATTATCAAAAGCATCTAATAAAATATCTAAAGTCAAATTTACATCTGTTGCTTTCTCTACATAAAACGAATTTCCATCTTTCTTATGCTTTTCTAATCTTCCAAAAACAAGCTCTAATTTATCTATTTGTTTTAATTTTTCAAAAAACTTCTGTTGCTCCGCATATATTTTTGAATCACTTTCTCCAACAGGAGCAATGTAATACTTAATTTTTACCAGCTCATTTTTTCCAGCCAGTTTCTTACAGAATTTTAAAAAATCAATCTTACAATTAAATGTGTTTTTTACCGAAAAATACATATTACTTCCATCAATATATACAATAATTTTCTTAGAAACCATTTTATTATGAATCATGGGGTTAGTTGCCTATCCCCATGGTGTTTATTGATTTCACAAACAATCTTCCCTATTTAAAACTATTGTTAAAAGAATCACTAAACTTCAACGATCTCTGCCGCGCGCTCCTGCAAATCCAAAGCAAAAATGTATTTCATATATATGCTTCACAATAATGATATTTAAATATTCTTCAACCCCCGAATAAAAATGGACTACATCATCACAGACGCCGGAATAAGATTTCTTGAAGAACTAAACCTAAAAGAACCTATTGACAGAAAGTTCCCAAAAATCCGTTCGGGGCTTCTTGGACTCTGGTACGAAGACAACTATATGTCCTACACTCGTCAGCACCGAACCCATCCACAAATGATCCCCCGACTATTAGACGAAGACGAAAGAGGACTTGCCGACGACGATTGGACAAAAATTCATTCCTTTAGAATTCCAAACGAACTAATAAAGATGGGTGCGATTCCTCCGAACCTTCCTGACGAAACCATGTCCGCAATCGGTGCTTATTTTCTAACAGAAGAAAGAATTCAGATTCTCGGGCATGAAGAGAGTTATAGAAATTCTAGGTTTCTAACAATCATCCGTGGAGATACGCATGGAGATTTTTTTCTCAATCAGTATAATCATGTTCCGAATGAAAGACAGCGAACACTCTGGCCACTTCCGACGCTGGTTAAAAAATTGCTCCCACAAGACTGCGGAGGAATGTACGGACACTTCGACTACTGGACAGAATTTCTAAGTCAGTTGCTATTCTACTGCTGTCAAACAGGACAGGAAGTTCCGTTTAGAAATAGTTTTGAAAGAGTATTTTACAATGGAAAAATCCCTTCAGAAAAATCAGGAACTGTTGCAGAATATCAAATCCAAATGCTAAAAAATTACGGAAAATACGGGGACAAACCTTGCCTACCGATTCTCGGACGCTGGAATGAACAGATAGACAACGGGTGGCTTCCAACAGAAGGGAGCATAGAAGAATATCATGGTTTTATCGACGGAGAAAAATTGGTTTACTATTCCAAAGGAAATGCGCAGTTGCCAGGCGAGAGAGAATTTGAATTCGTAGCAAACCCGTGGCACGGTCCGCACGTGACAATAACTCCAGATATGACCGCACCTCTTATAGAAAAGACAACAAGACTAATAATAAACAACGCAGGAAGAA
>CAYQLQ010000018.1:0-11450 GCA_964418495.1 Candidatus Woesearchaeota archaeon
TGCGCCGGTTCCGGTTCCTCCTCCAAGTCCGCAAGTTATGAAAATCATGTCGCTTCCTGCGAGTTTTTTCTTAATCTCTGATTCAGATTCTTTGGCTGCTTCTTCTCCGATTTTCGGATTGCTTCCTGCACCAAGCCCCATTGTTAATTCTTTTCCAATTAAAATTTTCTGGTCTGCGTTTGCGTAAAGCAAATCCTGTGCGTCGGTGTTTACTGCAATCAGCTCGCCTCCGCGGATTCCTATTTCACGCATTCGGCTCAAAGAATTATTTCCTCCGCCACCAACACCTACGACTTTTATTTTCGCAGATTGTTTCTTTAGAAGCTCTTCAAGTTCTCGGTCAATTGCCTTGATATCGTCTGACTGCGACGAAATTCCTGAACCGCTACTTTGTGGGTAAATCTCCTCCATAGAAAAAAAAGAGAATTACTCTTTTTAAGGATTTATATTCTAAATGGCTAAAAACATTAGAGTATTATCCCTCACGAATTTCCCATATTTTAAAAGTTCCGTCTGCAAGAGTCTCTATGGTTCCTGAAGAATTTCCCCCAAGGTGGGATATAACTCTTTCCGAAGATAGATTTCTCCACGGAGAGAACGCTGTGACTCCTAGTAAAAGCGGTACGTTGCGGCTTGCGGAGATTCTCCGGAGAGATGCCAGCAATTTGCGGGAGGCTTTTCCAGAAACGAAGCTTCCAGGATTTTTGGTTGCAAGCATATCGCAATACACAAAGGGTCTTGGAAAATTAAGGATTGCTTCGCTAACTGAAGAAGGTCTCCATGAATGAATACCCTCTACTCTTCGGTCATCCCCTGCAAGAAGGAACCCAAAACACTCTTCGAGATTATCTCTATCCCCCCTTGCCACCAGACAATAAGGATTGCTCTCTAGATATCTTATTAATTGTTCCTCTGGAGGGCGATAGTTATAAAATCCACTCGGCCTGTTCTGGGATCCTGTAAAATAATGCTTATACGCTATTTGAACTATTTGTGGCAAGTCTCGATTAATCCTTGCTGGAACGATCATCATTCTTATTTTCTCCTACCTCTTTCATTCCCTCTTTTTTCGTCGCGTCTTCTACAACTTCCTGGACTTCCAATCCCAAACCGAAAAGGTCTTTGAACTTTTCTTCGAAAAGTTTGACAAAATCGAGAAGTTGTTTTTCAACCTGTAGGATTATTTTCTCTTTGGTGATTTCGAACGGGATGTCCTGTCGGAAAAGGAAATTGCTGAAGGCTTTGATTTTTTCGTTCATGTCATCGAGCTTGCGTAGAATATTGATGTCGTAGATTACAGGTTTTCCGGCGAGGGGGTGATTGAAATCGGCGATTACTCTGCCTCCTGAAACTGAAATTATTTTTGCAACTCTGCCGTCAAAATTGAACATTGCTCCGCGGACAGGATTTATCTGGTGCTGCCGGAATGCGCTCATCGGCATTGTCCGAATTAACTCTGGACTTCGAATTCCGAATGCGTTTTCTGGAGAAACTTCAATATTGTATTTTCCAATTTCTTTTCCAAGAAGAAAATCGTCAACGCCCTTGAGGAACATTCCTTGTCCGAGCGCAAAAACAAACGGCTCTGCTACGGCCTCGGGGTTCAGTTTCTTGAGTTCTTCTGCGATGTTCGAATCGAAAACATTTCCGTCCTCGGTTTTCGCGGTGAATTCAACTTCGACAAAATCGTTTTTTTGAAGTGGCATGTCCTTTCGTAATTAAAAACGTTTATAAATGTATTTTTTTTGGATAGATTATGGTGTTAAAGATTATCAATGCGACAGAGGCGAAGGCTGGAACTAACATTCTTGTTGACGGCGAGGCATGTGTCATAAAAAAGTGCGATATAAGTAAAACTGGAAAGCACGGGCACGCAAAATGCCGTATCGAGGCGGTGGGACTTATTTCAGGGAACAAAAAAGTTTTTGTGATTCCTGGACACGACCGAATTGAAGTTCCGATGGTTGAAAAAAAGAAAGCACAGGTTCTTTCGCTCGGCGACAACGTCAGCGTGATGGACTTGGAAAGTTTTGAAACTCTGGAAATTCCGTGCGACGAAGAAATCAAAGCTGAACTTGAAGTCAATTCAAATGTGGAGTATTGGGACATTGAAGGCGACAAAATAATTAAACGAAAACTATAAACAAAATGGCAAAAATAGCAGAAGCGCAAAACCGAATGTTCAAGAATATTTTCGTATGTAAGAAGTGCCAGACGAAAATTCGTTCTGACCCTCAGAAGATAAAGAACGGAAAAGTCAAATGCCGAAATTGCAAGGGCACTGCGTTCCGAACTTTGAAGAAAAAATAAAATGGGGTTTTTAATTTACGACTTGTCGTTGTTAGTTGTATTCGCAATTTTCGTTGCGATTTTTCTTTATTACCGACGGCACAATCTTAAAAAAGAAGGTTTGCTTCTTTTGTATCGGACGAGTTGGGGGATTAAAGTAATTAATTATGTCGGGAACAAATATCAAAGAACGCTGAAATTTTTGAGCTATGTTTCAATCGGGCTTGGCTATGTGCTGATGGCGTCGGTGATTTATTTTTTCGGGCGGATTGTTTACATCTACGCGTTCCACAAGGAAATTGTTCAGGCGATTAAGATTCCGCCGATAATGCCGTTGATTCCGTATCTTCCGAAAGTTTTCCATCTGGATTTTCTGCCGGAGTTTCCGTTCATATATTGGATTGTTATTCTCGCGATTATTGCGATAACTCACGAATTCGCTCACGGAATTTTCGCAGCTTACAATAGAATAAAAATAAGGACGACCGGATTTGGATTTTTTCCTTTCTTCCTTCCGGTTTTTCTGGCTGCGTTTGTCGAGCTTGACGAGGAGAAAATGGCAAAGGAGAAAAAGCTCAAGCAGATGGCGATTTTGTCGGCGGGAACTTTCGCGAATGTTGTTACAGGAGTTGTGTTTTTTGTTTTAATGGTGCTTTTCTTTTTCTCGGCTTTTGCTCCGGTAGGTGTTGGGTTTGATGATTATGCTTATTCAATTACTGGAATAGGAAATGTATCGTCGGTGAATGGAATTAATTTGGAGAACGCGTCTTCGGAGAATATTCTTGTTCTGATGAATCAAAGTGTTTTGGGAAATCTAGTTGCTGATGGAAAGAATTATTCTGGAATCGCGGGTTTTTCTTCTGACGGAAATTATCTTGGATTGTATGATGACGCTCCTGCGATTAACGCGGGTTTAGTTGGAGTGATAGAGAATATTAACGACATAAAAATAACTAGCCGGGAAAAACTTGGCGAGGAACTTTTGAAACATTTTCCGTCGGACAGCGTCGAAATAACTGCTTTAACTTCTGAGGGAGAGAAGACTTATGAAATTGTTCTTGGCGAGCATCCGGAAAAAACCGGCGAGCCGTGGCTTGGAATTGCATTCGCAGACCGAAGCGCGAGCGGAATCACCGGAAGAGTGAGCGCGTGGCTTTCTTCGTTTAGAAAACCGAATGTTTATTATGAATCTGCAATCGGAGAATTCGGAGATTTTGTTTACAATCTTCTTTGGTGGATTGTTTTAATAAGCATCAGCGTCGCACTGGTGAACATGCTTCCGGTAGGAATTTTCGACGGAGGAAGGTTTTTCTATCTCACAATTCTCGGAATAACTGGTAGCAAAAGCAAAGCGGAAAAAAGCTTTCGGTTCGTGACTTATTTCTTCCTGTTCCTGTTGCTCTTAATTATGTGTTTTTGGGCTCTTTCTTTCTTCTAACAGCGACGGTAAAATTCAATTTAGAAAAATATTTAAACTGGATTGCGTGATATAATAATTCAAAAAGAGGTAAATAACCCATGGCAAAGAAAAAAGCTGCAAAGAAAAAGAAATAGTAAGGTTTTCTTTTTTTAGCAAAGTTTAAATTTTTGTTATTTTTATTATTTTTATGATTCCTGATAAAATCCGTGAGATTCTAAAACGCCAACACTACCGAATCGTCGGAAGGCATTCGGCTGTGCAGGTTTGCCGGTGGACTAAAAAGTCAATTCGCGACGAGGGTGTTTGTTACAAAGAGAAATTTTACGGAATTAAATCGCATCTTTGTTGTCAGATGACGCCGGCGGTAATGTGGTGTCCGAATAAATGTCTTCATTGCTGGCGCGCGATTGAGTTGACGCTCGGAGAAAAACTTGGGAAAGATGTTGATTCTCCGTCGGAGATTATTGACGGATGTATTGCTGCGCAGAGAAAACTTCTTCAAGGATTTAATAAAAGGAGCCACGCGAATCAGGAAAAATATTTGGAAGCGCAGGAGCCGATGCAATTTGCGATTTCGTTGTCTGGAGAGCCGACGGTTTATTCGAAAGTTGGGGGGTTGATTGAAGAACTTCGGCGGAGAGGAAAAACGAGTTTTCTTGTGACAAATGGTTTGTATCCGGAAAAACTTCGGGAACTTGCTAAAGAAAAACAATTACCGACGCAGTTGTATATTTCGGTGAATGCGGGGAATAAAAAATTATTTGAGAAGATTTCCCGAAGCTGTTTGAAAGATGCGTGGATGAGACTGGACGAAAGTTTGGGAATTATGGCGTCGCTGAAAACGCGGACGGTTTTTAGAATTAATCTTGTTCTTGGATTGAACATGAGCGCGGGAAATGTTAAAGAATTCGCGGATTTGATTGTGAAAACGAAACCTCGGTTTATTGAGGTGAAAGGATTTATGTCTGTTGGTTATGCGCGGGAACGGCTGGCTTATGAACGGATGCCACGGCACGAAGACATTCAGAAGTTTTCAAAAGATTTAGTTAAAGAGTTGAATAAACTCGGAGAGAAATACAAAATCCTCAACGAGCAGGAGTTTTCGCGGGTTTGTGTTTTGGGGAAGAAGAAAGGGGAATTGAGAATTAAGGCTGGGAAGATTTAACGGCTTGAAGATATTTTGTCGCAGGACAATGCGTGCAGTAGATTCCTCGTAAACACTCTAAAGAAGCTACTGGAGGGTTTGCATTATCTGAAACTTGCGAAGGGGATTGCATTGTCTGAATATGTCTTGCATGGTCACAGAAATCTGCACAGATATTTAATTCTGGAAGTGCTATATTCTCTAAATCCATTTTTACAAATCAATCACACCGTCGCGGGTGAGTGCTGCGAAGCGGATTCCAACTGGAAGATTAATCAGCGCGGAAATCAGCGCCATGTGTTCTTTGCCGTCGCCCGACGCAATAGTTAGGGCGACTTCGGTTCCGTCGAACTTTCCTTTTAGTTTTTCCAGAAGTTCGTCGCGTAATTCTTTTATTTTTTTGTTGAGGTCAACCTGAATAAATTCGAATTTTTTTTCGTGCGTGAATTGTTTCGCGAAGTCGCTTCCGATAAGAATAATTTTGTCCCATTCGCCGTATTTCATTAAACCCGAAACTTGCGCCCAGCTTCCCTGCCCTGATGATACGAGTGCTACTAGTTCCATAAAAGACACCTCGCGGTTTCTTTTGAACTTCCCTCTCTTTGCGGTTGAGCGATTTCTAAATGCCTCCGGTGAAATCGCGTAGCTGTTAGACACATACCTCTTTTTAATCTCGGGGTTTTTTAAGGATTGTTGTGGTGGAGAATGTTCTTTAGGGAGAGTATTTATTAAACTCTATCAAACAAATCTTTATAAAATAACTCCCCTTATTTGTTTTATGAGAGTATTAGTTACAGGAGGCTGTGGATTTATTGGAAGTAATTTTATTAAGTATATTCTTGGGGGGGATGTAGAGAAAGATACTGAAGTGGTTGTTAATTTGGATAAACAAACTTACGCGGGCCAAGGGAAAAATTTGGAACATATGGGGGTTGCAAGTGACCCAAGGTATTTTTTTGTTAAGGGAGATATCTGCGATAAAAAACTTGTGGAGCAGGTTTTCCAAGAATATAAACCAGACTTGGTTTTTCATTTTGCAGCGGAAAGCCATGTTGACAGGAGTATTGATAAAAGTGATCCTTTTAGCGAAACAAATATGGGGGGAACTCAAACTTTGCTCGACGCTGCTAAGACACATGGTGTTAAGAGGTTTATCCAGATAGGGACTGACGAAGTTTATGGAAGTTTGTCTGGAAACGACGCGAGTTCGACAGAAAAAGATTTACTGAAACCCCGAAGCCCTTACTCTGCGTCGAAAGCTGCTGCAGATTTGCTCGCCCTTTCTTATTATCATACTCATCAGCTTCCAGTTATCGTGACGAGGAGTTCGAATAATTATGGACCATACCAATTCCCTGAAAAATTACTCCCATTATTTATTACAAATTTAATCCAAGGTAAAAAAGTTCCTTTGATGTGGAACGATGAGAACCCGGGATTGAATGTTAGAGATTGGTTGCATGTTGAAGATAATTGCCGGGCAATTTGGCTTGTGTCTCGAAAAGGGGAAGTTGGAGAAATTTATAATATTGCGGGGGATAATGAACGGACGAATATTCACATGACTAATTTATTGTTAGACTATTTTGGAGTTGGAGAAGAAATGATTGAAAAAATTCCTCATCGGCTTGGGCACGATTTTAGATATTCAATAAATGATTCTAAACTAAAAGCACTTGGGTTTCAACAGAAACATCCGCGAGTGGAAGACGCGATTCGTCAATTGTGTAAGTGGCATGAAGAAAATAAAGATTGGTGGGCGCCATTGAAAAAATGACAGGGGTTGTTTTTGGAAAAGGTTTTCTTGGAAAAAAGATTGCAGAAAAATTAAATTATGAAATGGTTGGAAGAGAAATTGATGTTCTTGATTTTGCGGCGGTCGGGGAATTTTTAGATAACAAGAAACCAGAAGTGGTGATTAATGCTATTGGGAAAACTGGGCGACCGAATATCGATTGGTGCGAAGATAATAAAGAGGAAACATTTAAGTCTAATGTTATTGCGGCGATTAATTTGGGGCTGGCTTGTTCGGAGAGGGGAATTTATTTTGTCCACATCGGAAGCGGATGTATTTACGACGGGGATAATGACGGAAAAGGTTTCAGCGAAGAAGATGCTCCTAATTTTTACGGTCCTCAGTTTTATGCAAAAACAAAGATACTTGCGGAAATGGCACTGAAGGAATTTCCTTGTTTGATGCTGAGAATTAGAATGCCTATTGATGATAAGCCACACGAGCGTAATCTGATTAATAAATTGTTAAAATATTCAAAAGTTATTGACGCCCCGAATTCCATGACTGTGGTCCCTCACCTCCTAGAAGCAATTAAGGTTCTTGTAGAAAAAAGAAAGAAAGGGATTTATAATATTGTTAATCCGGGGCTCATTTCTGCAACAGAAATTATGGAGATGTATCGAGAAATTGTTGACTCCAACCATTCTTTTGAAACTTTTTCGTTGAAAGAACTAGATGCAATCACCAAGGGAAAGAGAGCTAATTGCTATCTGAGAACAGACAAATTAGAAAGCGAAGGAATAAAACTGCCGGAGATTCACGAGGCTGTTAGAGAATGTTTGATTAAATATCGGGGGGAGATGTCTCAATGAAAGGAATAATTTTGGCGGGGGGAATGGGAACTCGCTTGTGGCCTTTGACAGCTGTAACAAATAAACATCTTGTTCCAGTTGGAAATCTTCCTATGATTGAGTATCCCTTGTATACTCTGAAAAGAATAGGTGTTGAGTCTGTGAGTATTGTTACTGGTGGCGAGCACTTTCAAGATATTGGGCGTTACCTTTCCCAGCATACTGAAATCCCTTCGTCTTATCATGTTCAGCAAACTGCGGGAGGAATTGCTCAGGCACTTTCTGTTCCTAAGGAATTTGTGAAGGGGCAAAAGATTGCGGTTATTTTGGGGGATAATATTTTTGAAGAGGATTTTCAGGAGGCTGCTAAGAAATTCGAGGAGTCGGGAATGGGCGCTATGTTCTTTTTAAAAGCTGTTCCTGATCCAGAAAGGTTTGGAGTCGCAGAAGTTAAAGACGGGAAAATTATCTCTATTGAAGAAAAACCCCCATTCCCAAAATCTAATCTCGCGGTTACGGGGTTATATTTTTATGACGAGAGTATCTTTGAGAAGATTAAAACACTGAAACCTTCGGCAAGAGGGGAGTTGGAGATAACAGATGTGAATAACGCTTATGTTGCAGAGGGGAGCGCAGTTTACCACATATTGGAAGGGTTCTGGAGTGACGCGGGCACTGTATCTAGCAGAGAGAGGTGCGAACCGTTTGTGAAACAAAAGCTTAACATGGAAATTATTGGGAACTTTCCAGAGGGTATGAAAAAACAACTTCCCCCTGAACTTAGAGAAGGATAATTTTATAAACCCATTTTATCTTTCGATTTCAGCCGATTGAACCATATCGTTGACGCATAGATTCTATGGCGTTGGCGCATAATTTGGGAGGCTAAATGCAGACGTCAATTTGGAGAAACAAACTGATGTGGATTTAAAAAATGACAATTGAACAAGATTTAAAAAAAGCACTTGAAGAATTGCGAAAAGGCAAGGAACGGAAGTTCGACCAGACGGTGGATTTAATTGTTAATCTGCAGAAGTATGACATTAAGAAAAACGCGATAAATGTTTTTGTTTCTGTTCCGCACAAGATAAAAGAGAAAAAGGTTGCTGCGTTTTTGGATACGAAAAATAAGAATGTCGAGACGATTACTGCCGACGAGTTTAAGAAATATTCTGCGAAGGGTGAGCTTAAAAAACTTGTTAAGCGGTTTGATTTTTTCATTGCGCAGGCGAGTCTGATGCCGAAAGTTGCGACGACTTTTGGAAGAGTTCTTGGTCCTGCCGGGAAGATGCCGTCGCCTCAAATGGGAATTTTAATGAATGCCGACGAGAAAGCAATTGCCGAACTGAAAAGTAAAATAAACTCTAGTGTGAAAATTCGGACGAAAGAATCGAGTCTTAAGATTCCGGTGGGAAAGCAGAGCATGAAAGACGAGGACATTATTGAAAACATTATGGTTATTTACAACGCGCTTGTGAAAAATTTGACGCGGGACAAGGAGAACATAAAAAATATTGAAGTGAAATTCACGATGACTAAACCTCAGAAGGTGCACATAAGATGACGACCAAAAGAAGCAAGCCGATTGCGCCGAAGAAAAAGAAACTTGTCGGGGATATTACGGATTTGATAAAAGAGAATCGGACGATTCTTCTGGCGTCGATAAAAAATCTTCCGGGTTCGCAGTTTCAGGAAATTTCTAAGAAGTTGAGGGGGAAGGCGGTTGTGAAAGTTCCTCGGAAAAATCTTTTGTTTAGGGCAATGGATGCGTCGGGGAAAGAAGCTGTGAAGACGATGGAGAATTATATTAAGAGCGATGTTGCGATTTTGTTTTCGAATTTGGATCCGTTTGAACTTGCGGGGGTTCTTCTGAAAAATAAGATTCCAGCGAAGGCAAAGCCAGGGCAAGAGGCTCCGGAAGATATTGAAATTAAGGCGGGGCCGACGGATTTGGTTCCGGGTCCGGCAATAAGCGAACTTGGGGCGGTTGGAATTCAAATACAAATTCAGGACGGGAAGATTCATATTAAAGCGCCGAAAATTATCGCGAAGAAAGGTGCGGTTATTTCACAGGCGGCGGCAGACATTATGAGCAAGTTGGGAATCAAACCTTTTTCAATTGGATTTATTCCGCTTTCTGCATTCGACGCGCAGGAAGGAAAATTATACGTTGAAATTAACATCGACCCAGAAGGAACTTTGGCGTCGCTGAAAGAAGCCCACGGAAGAGCGCTACCATTTGCGGTTTCGATTGGATATCCGACGAAGGACACAATTAATTTCCTTATTGGAAAAGCAAATTCGCATGCTCGTGCTTTGGAAAAATTAAAACCTGCTGAAAAGGTTAAGGAAGTTGCAGAAGAAAAAGCTGAGGAAGTTAAAGAAAACTCTGAAGAAAAGAAAGAAGAAGTTACCGAGGACAAAGAAGAATCTCAAACTCCTGATAATAAATCGGGGGAGGATAAGTAAATGGAAAACATATACGCAGCACTTTTGTTGCATAAGATTGGGAAAGCTATCGACGAGAATTCGTTGAAAAGTGTTGTTGCGGCTGCTGGTGGAGAAGTTGACGAGGCGAAAATCAAGTCGCTGATTGCCAGCCTGAACGGTGTTGACATCGCAAAAGAATTGGAGAACGCAAGCTTAGTTGCGGCTGCTCCTGTTGCTAGTGCGGAAGTGAAAGTAGAAGAAGCACCAAAAGAAGAAAAGAAAGAAGCTGCAGCAGAAGGATTGTCTGCTCTGTTCGGATAAATAATTCGATAACAGGCAATCCAGCTTTTCTAGTCGGTGCTGGATTAATCCCCGAATAGTTCTAAAACTTTATAATAGGAAAGTATTTTGAGAGAATATGTGGAACCTTTATCACAAGGAAAAATTTCTTGAACCGCTGTGTTTTTCAAACGGCAAGTCGCAGAAAGATGTTGTGGCGGAAGTTCTCGACGCTGTGGAGAGAGGAAAGAAAATTATTTTTATTCGCGGAGTTTGCGGAACAGGCAAGAGCGCGATAGCACTGAACCTCGCGCGGAAACTCGGCAAGACTTCTATTGTTGTGCCGGGGAAGAATCTTCAGAACCAATATAAAAAAGATTACGAAGAAGAAAAGTATCTTCTGAAAGACGGAAAGAAAATGCAGATAAGTGTGATTACTGGACGGAACAATCATCCTTGCAAATTCCTCGAGGACAAAAGTGTTTTTATTCCGCGCGAGAAAAAAGAAGTTAATTCAAAACTGCATGATATTTTTGAAGGAATTCGCGGAGGATTGCAATTCAAGAAAGAAAAAGATATGTCTGCGGACAATATGAATCTTCCGTGCAAAATAGAAATTAAAGAAAAGAATTGGGGGAAACTGAAAGAATATTTGAAACAAAATAAAGAGGTGAATACTTCTAACCTCGACGATATTTCCGACGTGCGGAGAGTTGCGGTGGCGGGTGCGTGCCCTTACTGGTGTCCGGTGATGCCGAGCAAATATGAATTAAAATGTTTTGAAAACGCGAAGAAAAGAAAATATCTTGGGCTCGGCGGGACTGAATTTACTTTTTATTGCAGAAAACCCGGCTGCACTTTTTACGAGCAGTTTAATTCTTATCTTGATTCTGATGTGATTGTTTTCAACTCGCTGAAATACAAACTTGAATCTGCGATGAATCGGAAGCCGTTGACAGAAGCGGAAATTATTGACGAGTGCGACGAGTTCCTTGATAGTTTTTCAAATTCGCGGAATATTAATGTTGACAGATTGCAGAATTCTGTGATTCGTGCGATTGTGAATTCCGACGACGCGAAGAGAATTATCTCCGAGATTCTTGAAATTACAAAGTATCTGAAACGTGATGAGAAAATCCGACAGGCGGCGGACAGCGACGACATTCTTCCTCTGAAGGCAACAGGAATTTATGATTTGTTTAAAATATTGATTAGCAGTCCGGAATTTCTCGAGGATATTGACGAGGAGAATTATCTTTTTGATGTTGAGGAAAGCGCGAGAATGTTCGAGGATTTTTTGGA
>CAYQLQ010000019.1:0-11089 GCA_964418495.1 Candidatus Woesearchaeota archaeon
CATTCTATGTTCCTAGAATAATCTTTTATTTTTAAAAAGTTTTAGAATTAACTAAAGAACCAAACGAGTATCAGAACAAGAATTATTTACACTATCACAATAATTCTTTGGCAGAGAACAAATAGTATTTCCACATTGACATGGAAGGACTAATAATTCTTCAGTTCCATCAGTATTATCACAAACAGGAAGATCCCCAGCTTCATCTTCAACAACTTCCGCCTCTTCCCCATTTATCCACACTGCACAAGTTTTTCCATTCAAAAGAGCTTTAGCCCAATCCTTAGAATCAATATCCACCTTACATTTTGTATTCGCAGAAATATTAATATTTTTATCTTTACACACTATCTCTTCTGAACCTTCAAACGTCAAGGCAAATGCCTCCTTCGCATAATCACAAGTCACATAATACTTATCATAATTTTTTACTTTCATTTCATAAAATGAATAACAATATGAATTCGCAGCAGTAGGAAGATTTAGAATTCCTTGACAATAAGTCGTAAGCAAAGTCTGGGAATCCCCCACAAGTTCCACCGCAGCCTCTCCTTTATCAGCCGCCATTATAAGAATAATTATAAAAAGAACCAAAAAAACACCCGCGGCAATTGCAATAACAAGCCAATTAGTCTCGGCCTGAGCCCTTCGATTCAACCTCTTTATCATTCTTTATCCAAACAAATTATATTTATAAATGTTTCTTAACCAAGTGCAAAAGAAAAACCAACAATCTTAACCTCGTCCCCAATCAAAAACTTCCTCTTACTTTTCAAATCCACAACAAAATAATTCTCTCCACTCGCTCGCATTTTCTCCTCGACAGAAACATCAAAATTCTTTGGTTCCACATTTAAACAATTCTCAAGAACTTCTTTCTCAACACCATTACGATAACATATATCACGAATATCTTTCAACACCTCAAAACTTTCCAAACCCATTTTCTCAAAATCAATTGTCACATTCCACGTCGGAAAAATCTCAACAGTTATTGTTTCAACAGTTTCCACAGTTTCCACCTTTAAATCTTTAGGAACTTCTGTTTTTGCTTTTGTATTTTCTAAAGAATCTTTAAAAACTTCTCCAGATTTCATAAAAAGAACCAACTTGTCCCCGTCCCAAACCAGCTTCGAAGAACTTCCAATAGAATTTTTCATAAAACTAAATAACTCTCCTTGTTCCCCGTATTTATCAAGTTCTTCTATCAATGCTACTACAAACTTAAATTCAAAATCCGATTTCCAATTAGAATTAATTTCATTAAATTCCGGAACTCCTCCAACTGAACTAACCGGCTTCGCAAGATAATCCCCTTTTTTAAGCATCTCATTATAAACCTTAACACCTGCATCTTGCGCAGCAAAATTCAAATACGATTCAGAAGAATCAATTTTCGCAACAACACTTCCAACAAACCTTCCATCAGAAACCGACAAATCTGTTTTCCACAACGAACCAATAAACATTCCCAGCGTCGCTGCGAAAACCAGCACAACTAAGACAACCATCATATTAATCCAAACAATTGCTTTTCTATTCATTTTTCATCCAAAGTTTAATTTCAATTAAATGCCCACGATAGGGAATATCCTCTGTTGCTGAATTCACTGAAGAAAAAGTAATTTCGAGTATATCTCCCCCCCCTGAACTCTGAGAGTACCTTCGCCCATCAAACCGGTATATAATAACAAAAGGTAATTTTAAACTATAATCAAAAGGACACCCCTCCAAAATATCCTGAATTTCCTTAATAAAATCTTCCGCTTTATAGGAAAGCGGTCTATAATCATCCATTTCCTCAACAATCCTCTCCCGCATTTTCACGGTTTTTCCGTCAACTGTGGTCGTCGGTGTTTCTAAAAAAGATTCCAAAGTCCGAACCTTAAAAGAACTTTGAGACGAACTAACAGAAGTTTGGCTTCCGCCTTTTATGGACGCAAGATATCCTGATGCAGAAATAAAAAGTAGCATCACAAAAAAAATAATGACCATCGCCCCAACCCACGAAAGCGTCGTCCCGATTTGAGCTTTAGTTTTCATCGACAATCGCACCTCCTTCCATATTTGAAACCGCAAGAATTTTAAGATTCCTCATATCCGAAGAAGAAGTCAAAACTTTTTCTACTTGAGAATAACCGCGGGGAAAATTTTTCGCAGAAACTGTTTTTTCAATATTACTGTCTTCTTTCAGCATCGCTGTTCCTCCTAAAATTTTAAATCCTCCGTCGCCGTCCAGCACAATTTCAAAATAATATCTTCCCCCTTCCAACACTGTAGAATTCAAATGACAAAACTCAAAAACATTTGTGTCCGCTCCAAAACCCTCGACAAGATAACCATGCTCAACCACACAGCCAGCAAGCCGGTTATAAAGAATTTCCGCGTCAATTTTTTTCACATTAACATCTGCAGAATAAAACATAAAAACACCCGCGACAACACCCCCACCAACTATCGCGAGAATCACAAACCACCATATCGATAACAACCTGTCGCTCGTCGCCCGCTTATTTCTCATACTCGCTCACCTCCAAAACCAAAACATTCCCCTTAAAACTTTTCTCAATTTTATAATTTGAAAAATAACTAAAAAAATAACCGCCTTCTTTCCCCAACCTCACAAGAACTTTGGAATCTTTCAAACGAACAATAAAATCTGTATTTGTAACTTTGTTTTTCTTCGCGATTTCAAAACCTTCCCGCATCTCAATAAAAATTTTCATTCCAGGCACAGCCTCATCAATCGCAAACGCAATCTGTTTCGCGTAAAGCTGTTCATACACCAGCGTCCCTGTCGACGCCCGATACACAAACGCCAACAACGTCGTGAAAAAAATAAAATTCAAAACAAGAAACATCACCGTATACATCAAATCAATATCACCTTTTTTCGAACGCATCACCCCAATTTTCATATTCAATCAAGCAAAATAAATATTATAAACTTAACTAAGGCATGCTCTCAATCACAGAACAATACTTTCTAATCTCAGATTCATTATAAACAACAGTTCGCACAGCACTGCACCCGCTTCTCGCTTTGTCCCCAACTTGAATATCCCCGCAATAACCAGCTGTAATCGCCTGATTATCAACAACATTATACCAAAGCGCGGCTCCACCAATTGCCGCAATCCCTCCACAAACAACCCACGAAACCACCCCCGCCACATTACAAAGTGTCCCTACCCCTTTAGCTACTGCATAAGTAGTTTTAGGAGCAGTTAAAAACGCCGTTGTTGTCCCGCCAATCGCCGCCTTTCCAATATTACTCCAAACATCACCAACCGTCGGCGCGCTAATCTGCATAAACAAAACCGCAAGCTCTGTCCCGGGGTCAGCAAAATCTCCATCATTAATTTTTTTCAAAGGAACACTACCCTCCTCCACCGAAACTTTTTTCGCCTCCTTTTCACTCATATCCCCAACCTTCTTATTACTACTCCCCTGAATCTCAATCGTTCTCTCTTTACTAAAATTAACATCAACACTTGTCTGCCCTTTCAAAAAAGTATAATATGATTCTTCGCCCCCTGGAATTTTGTATGTCCTCATGTATTCCAAAACATTCACCTCCTTAAGATTTATTCCCTTTTCATCTTTCAAATCTTTGGCAAATGCAATCCGCGAACAAATCACACAATCAGAATAAACCCCTCCAAATCCGTAATTCTCTGCGAGATAATTCGAATGAATCGGAAGCTTCCCCTCGCCCATCATTGTCCAACAATCAACAATCTCCTGCGAAATCAATTTTTCTATGTTCTCTTTTTTTTCAACTTTCGCTTTTGTAATTCCCTTAACCCCCATAAACGGCTCTGTCTCCTCGTTGCATTTTTCCCCGCCTTCACTAACACAAATTTTTTTCGTCCGACATTTCAACGGCGCGTAATTCATAACATCTGCTGTCGACGGCAAAGCCGCACGGAGCACAACTGACTGATGACACGTCTCCCTATCCACAGTATCGCCCCAAGAAAAACTTGTATAAACCAGAAGAGTTAAAATAAATCCAACAAGAAGAAGAATCAGCGACACAATCACCGTCGCAGTCATTGCCCTTCGCGAGGAAAAAAACATTTTCATCCTGTAAGCTTCCCCAAAAGATGTTTAATCACAAAAAACAGAAGAATAAAAAAAACTAACGCAAGAGCAACCCACATCCCCCAACTTCCGACACCTTTTTTTTCCATATCCCTACAAAGTTTTCACATTAATAAATCTTGTCATCTTTGAGGTTAAGATTAAGATAAAAAGATAATCCCCTCACCAGTTTTCAGACTAACTTTTTAGGCGACGCAAAATAAAATAGGGCGGGTTCAGGGCGAAGCCCTGAGTTAGCGGGAATTCTGAAAACTGGCTACCAAAAATAAAAACCTCTTTTCAAAAAATCCGGCATCCTAAAAATAACTAAACAACCCCAAACAGAAACCTTTTTATATTCCCCCGCGAAATAATTTTATGCAAAATCACCGAAGAGGTGGTAGCTTCTGGAACCGTGCTAAAACCACAGGACTCGCGGCACTAGTTGCAATTAACTCATTTCTAACACCGAACATAAATCTCGCTGAACCCTGCACAATTTATGATAAAACACACACACTCCCCATAAATGATTCAAATGGAAAACCCCTAAAAACAGAAGAGATACGAGTATGCGGCATTCTTGACAATGCGACAAATGTTTTCTCCGTATCAGTCTTCACAAAAAAGTATAGTCATGCTTTCTGGTGGTCTAGCGAGGATGAGAAAGTTCCCCTTTACGCACGACACACGAGCATTAATCCAACACACATGGGAACAATTGTTCTTCATCCAACAAATTTAGAAATCGGAGAAGTAAAACAATGGGGACATTTTATATCCCCGACGCTTAAGAGAAATGAAGAAAAAGCAGAATGGAAAGAGATGGTTCCTTACGATGAAGCAGGATTATCAAAATTCGCAGAGGAAAAAGGAACTGATATCATCAAAAAAATGCTTGCTAAAACTCTTATTCTGGGAAAATGCTGGGACGACCTCGTAGACATATGTGCAAAACAAAACGCAGCTTACTACGAAAATATTTTTCCTGAAACAGCACAGACAACAGCGACGATGATTCCTTTTTACACAGAGAAAAATCCTTTCAATAAATCTCTAACTGCGTGGCATTGCGAAATCCCATTAAAAACAGAAACCGCCGCCGATACAAGCACTGTCGCAGTTTGGATAAACCCTGCGTTCGGAAATCCTTCAGAAAACTACAATAACGGAAGCACAGCTCCAGTCGGATATGGGCGGCTCGAAGGAATAACTATGGAATTTCAAGTGGAAAGAAAAACTCCTGACGAAATTCAGGACAGGAAAAAAGAATATATTGTTGATCTCGGCGACGGAGTAAAAATAGAAATGCTCCCTGTAGAAGTTGGGGAATTTAGAGAATATAATCAAGAGAGTATTGCAGAGGGGCCAAGAAGAATAATTCAAATCCCCTACAGATTTTTCATGGCAAAAACAGAAATAACAAATGAACAATATCGAAAATTCAACCCCCGACATAACAGCGGATTATTTGAAGGACATCCTCTTGACAAAGACGACCAACCTATGGTAAATGGTTCAGGAAAAGAGATGGGGCGGTTTTGTGACTGGCTAACCCAAAGAGTAGAAAAAGGTGTATTCCGACTTCCGACAGAAAAAGAATGGATCTATGTTGCAAAAGGCGGAAGGATGGACCTTCTTTTTCCTGTTGGTTTCGGACCGCAACATAAGATTGGAAACTATAAATACAACCCAAATGGTTATCCTAAAATCTCAGATGGATTTATCGCAACAGCACCTGTCGGATTATTTGCAAAACATCCTTGGGGATTTTTTGATTTAGGGGGAAATGTCAGCGAGATGTGTGAAAATGGTATCTATAAAGGAGGTAGTTTCGAAGATAAACTCTCAGAATCCAAGACTTCGGGGGTAATGCACGAAGGAGATTATACTCAGAACACGTTTCGTCCAGATGTTGGCTTCCGCGTCGTCTATGTTCCTTCAGAACCAAAAGAAAAACCCGACTTGAAAAAAGGCTTGCATCTCCTTCCAATGGAGATAAAATACGCAAATAGAGAATTTAGTAAAGAACTTGGAGTATTTATCAGAAAGACTGGTTCTACTCAAACTAGATCAGGATTAAAATCTCCAGAGAGCGTGTGGTTTGAAGAAAAACAAACATACCCCAATAACTCCCAAGAAAATGTCTGGAATCTAAGCAATGGAAGAATAAAAGTTGTTGATTCAATTAACTATTTTGATGGGGAAGGAGATATAATGCTCAGAGCAGGGAATATTTTAATAGGAGACTCTGAATATCATGCTGTAAGAATACGGCTTGAGGCTCGTTGCGATAAAGAAGCAAAACAAATCATAGATAAAAATAAAATAGAAATCTTCCCATTATTTTCTTGTGAAAGACCAACAGAGAAAGCAGTGGAATCGTTAGGTGAACCTGAAAAAATCAAAAGGTTCGGGGAATTTGTTAATAGTGTTCAATCTTCTCCAGAAAGAAGTTATCTTCACACGTCTTTTGGAAGGGGCGAGTTCCCTCTTGCATTCCAAAGATTTATGCCTAAAATAAATCCTCTCGAAAACTATGTCAGAGTTTTGCCTTCAGGAATTATTCCTCCATCAAGAGAAATTGACAAGGCAGTAATTGGAGACACTGGTTGGAATTTCTTCAGAGGAGAATACCAAAGAACCATTGAAATAGGGATGAAACACATTAAGGATCGGGATCTTAATGAAGAAAGAATAGGATTTGTGATGATAGGTGCCGACGGAAAACAAGGTCCTTCATTAAAAAGGTTAGTTCCTGAGACAGCAAGATATCTAAAAAGATACAACGCAAAAGATTAATCACAATTTTTCTAGCCAATAAACCCTCGGTAACAGAATTCTCATTTCTCATACTCCTTCGCTAACCAATAATCCCTCGGCGACAGGGTGAGGGTGTTCGCTCTTTTCTTTAACTCAAGAGTAATAGGCAGACGAGAAAGAGAAATCCAATTGGCAACACCGTCTGTATATGTTCGAGGTCCACTTCCAACTTCTTGTGTCTGCCTTACAATAACATTAAAGTTTAGGGGATTAATATTTTCGCAAATTCCATCTTCATCACAATCATTAAAACCTCTAAAAAATAAACATGTATTGTAATCTCTGTTGTCCCCTTCCGAGCAAGTGCGAGTATTGAAATAGTTTTTTGCGGCTTCTGCAGCACTCCACGAACTTTGTATCAAACTTGACTCTAATGTGGAGTAATCAGTCTTAGAACAAGGACACATACACAAACAAGCCTTACCACAAACAGAAGGCATATTCTGATTTTTATTTGAATCATAATAAACAAGATACCAATCTTTCGGACCAGTCACAATATAATCTACATCTACCCCCGAGGTTTCCAAACCATCAATTTTCCCTTTCAATTCTTCCAGCGTCGCTTTCGCAATATCTCCTGCCCCGCGTTTCCCCAGAATACTATAAAGTTTCGACGCAAAAATAACCAAAAGCCCCAACGCAATAACAGCAAGAACAATCCTAAAAATTTCTGACGCAAAAGACACTTCTCCCCGTCGTGATTTTATTTTCATTTTTTATTTACTTTCTCGTTGTAAATTTTCAAAAGCTCGTCATAATCCATCAAAAGATTTGATTCAAATTTAGTAGTCCCTCCAAATTCAGAATTCTGTTTGAACGCAAACCTCTCAACTCCTTCCCTCCCTTGAAATTCTCTTGACCATAAAAAATCACCTTCTATCCAAGAATTTTTATCAACCCAAACAGAATTGTCTGGATAAATATAAAGAAGCCCATTATAACCCGCACCGATTCTTGTAAAATCTCCGATTAGAATCTTATCTTTGAAGGGAAAAAGGTAAATGTAAAACTTCTGTAAAGGGTCGGTTTTTCTTATTCCAGGAATTAGAACTTGGAGAAATTTTTTCCCTCCGTATGTCTTCAGTTCTCCAAACCGAACCCTCAAAACATCCTCTGGAGTATTCTCGTCCCAATTAAAAGAAGCTTCAAAAACATCTTTTTTATATAACCGTGGCTGTTCAGACGGAAGAGTAGATTCTACCCCCGAATCCTTAACAATAAGATTTCCCGACATAATCTGAGCACCATCCAAAGAAGGAAAAACTTTCCAAAAATTTGTATCCGCTACTTTCATACGAATTTTGTTATATTCTTTTGAAGTTGGTTCAAAATATTTTTTGTTCACAGAAATAGTTTTATCTTCACCAATTACCCCAAGACCGGGAATATCATTCAAATATCCTGGAAAGTGATAAGCAAGGGTCTCTCCATCAAGATAGATTTCTGTACTCTCAATAAATTGTTTGTTAATCCCTTCTATCCCCCTCTCTGCAGTAACTTTCCCCTTCACAACCCCCCCGTCTCCAACCAATGTCCCACTCCCATCTACAAAAATTTCATCCTCTGGCACCGACGGAACAGGAATGCTCCGGAAATACGCAAGAATATCCGCCTCGTAAATAAACGCAAAAATCAACGCCAGTGTAAGCAAGACAATAAGAATCATCAAAATTTTTTCAATTCCAATCGCTGCTTTTCGTTTCATCTTCCAAATGTAAAAAGATTTTTAATAGATTGCCACATTCCTGGAAACTCTTCGTAAAGATAATACATCCCAACAATAACAATTATCCCCACAGCTAAAACAATAAGCCATTTTGCGATAGTCTCCGTCTCAAACCCTTTTTTATCTTTCAACCATCTCTTCATAAAAACCAATAAACATTCACATTAATAAATCTTGTCATAGAAACCTTTTTATATTCCCCCGCGAAATAATTTTATGCAAAATCACCGAAGAGGTGGTAGCTTCTGGAACCGTGCTAAAACCACAGGACTCGCGGCACTAGTTGCAATTAACTCATTTCTAACACCAAGTATAAATCTCGCTGAACCGCGAATAGTTTACGATAAAACACAAACCATCACACTAACCGATACTGACGGAAACCCAACAAGAGACGAAGAAATCAATGTCAAATTCACAGTCAACTACGACACAGATGAAGTAAAACTTGGATTTTATACGCAAAACTATAATGAACCTAAAGAACCAAATAAAGAAACCCGCGGAAATCCCCTGCACCTAAATCTCGCATTTCAAGACACCGGACTTTTGATTCTTTCTCCAACCGAAGCAAGAATCGGAGATATAGAACAAAAAGCTTTCACAGTTTCAAAACTTCCGTTCGTCACAAAATACCAATGGGAAGACCTAAAACCAATTGAAGAAACAACAACCACAAGAATTCTTTTTAAAGGCGGACAAAAACTAATAGACCTCTTCACAAAAAAAATTCCCCATCTAAACAAAGCATACAAAGAACTTATAGAATTCTTTGAAAAAGGAAACGACGAATTCTATGGCAGTATCCTCGAAGCAAAAGATTCTTACACAGTCACAATGATTCCTTTCGAAAGTGTTGAAGTTCCGCTCGGAAAAACACTAACTGCTTGGGAAGGAACAATTCCTTTTGACACTTCAAAAATGGAAGGGAAAAAACCTTTCGCAATTTGGATAAACCCCGCGTTCGGAAGCCCGCGAGCAACTCACGAAGAAGGCACAATAAGTCCAGGACAAGGAAGAATAAAACCAGTAAGTTTGGAGTTTATTTTGACTGGAGGAGAAAAAATTCCAGAACTAATAATCTTCGAAGATAAAGACGCTCTTGTAAAATCCGAATATCCTTCAACAGAAATATTGGATAAAGCGAGGTCCAAAAAAAGATCGCAATTACGGCTCTTCTCAAAGAACCCTATAGAAGAAACTTCAGATGTGACAGGAGAGTGTAGTTTAGAAGAATACCAAGATAATGGAAATATCCTTCCAGAAAATATTTGGGATCTAAAAGAAGGGATAATTTATGTAACAAGAACTCCCCCCCGAGGACCAGCCCCATCTTTAGAATTTCGTATGTGGAGAAAAGACCCAGAGATAAAGGAAAGAATAATGGTTGTGAATTCAAAAAACCAAAGAGTTCCTGTGGAAACAATCAGAGAACAATATCAAATAATTATGAATCCTTCCGCAAGGGAAATTCTAAGGCGTGGAAAATTTTCTCCAGTGATATATGTTACTTCAAATTTAGGAGACGAAGAAGTTTCTCATATGTGGAAATATCTTGGAGAAAGAAAAGGGGATAGAATCTATCTTAGGGGAGATGCATTCCAAGTAAAAAACTGCGATAGAATCCCTGTACTGAAAGATTTTAGGGACAATAAAAAAGCCTTCCCTTTTTTCATCGTTTCAAAAAATACCCCTGAACAGAAAAGAGATTCCCCCCTGTTATTCTTCTCGAAAGGAATGAATATTGGAAGAATGAGAGAAGGTCGACCACAAAACTTTTCAATTTATTTTGAACCAGTATTAGAGAATTCAGAAGGAAACCAAGAATACTTTACAATAACAAAACAAGTAGAAACAATCACAGAGATAAATAGAACAAGAACAGACCTAAGAACAGGAATTGTTTTTGTTTCAGAAGACGGTAGACGCGGTCCGGGAGTATACCCTTTAGCAATTGATGAAGAACAAATTCCTTTTATCAATAAATATTACAACGCAGAATAAAATCTTCTTCATAAAATAAAAAATTAACTTTTAAAAAAGTCTCAATTCAAATTTTCCGGGGCGTGGTAGTTATCTGATAAGTTTCTGTATATTCTCAATCGCGTCGGCAACTTCTTTGCCCTGTTTGGTCAGTCTGATTAATTTTATCCGCCCCTTTTTCTCAAACTCGACCAACTTCAATTCCTGCAACGTCTGCAGAATTTTCACCGCGTGGCTATACGTGCAATCTACTTCCTTAGCCAAAATACTACCGTACCTCATCCGCGTATTCTTCTTCAACGAAACCAACATCAACGCCGGCTTCCTTCGAAAGAAGATATCAAAATTGTCTTTCATTGGATGTGTATGTTTTAATATATATATTCAGACAGTGGTGTCCTTTTAAATGTTTTGCAATATATATATTCACCGACGAAGAGTAGTAGAATTTTGACATTTAAAAGTTGC
>CAYQLQ010000020.1:0-2310 GCA_964418495.1 Candidatus Woesearchaeota archaeon
AGAAATAGATGAGAAAAAGAAACAGGAAATTGTTTTTCGGTTTCAGATGTTTGAACAGCAGATGCAGAATCTTCAGCAACAGTTGCAGGCAGTGGAGCAAGGAGTTGTGGAGTTGAATTCTTTGAATCTTGGGCTTGATGAACTTGTTGGCGGGAAGGACAAGGAGATAATGGCGCCGATTGGGCGGGGAATTTTCGCGAAAGCGAAGCTTCTTTCAGAGGATTTGGTTGTTGATATTGGAAATAAAAATCTTGTGAAAAAAAGTATTCCAGACACAAAGAAAATTCTTGAGGAGCAGATTGAAAAACTTGGAGAAGTGCGGAAAGAACTTGTTAGTGAAGCAGAGAAAATCCAAGGAGAGATGGCGAAGATTTTTGAGGAAGTTCAACGAGAAGCCTAATCACTCACAATCCCTGTAATATATTTCTTTTCCACAAATTCAAAAGCAGGATTTTTGATTTGAATGTTTTTCGGAGCGCGGTTCCAGATTTCATTTACATTTCGTTGTTCAAGCGGGACTTTGCTTTTTGTGAATTTCCAGGAATCTGCAATTACATAAACAGGAATCTTTTCCTCGCGTGCGATTCGCGCGATTACTTCAGAACCGATTTTATTCACAATTCCTTTTTTTGTTATTGCGTCAGCGCCGAGGAAAACTTTGTCTGCTTTTTTTGTTCCTTGTTCTTTTGAAAGCGCAATCCCCAACGCAGAATCTACAAACATTGTTACTTTTATTTTCGCGTTTCGCAATTCTTTCGCGGTTTTCCTTCCCTGAAACAACGGACGAGTTTCTGTATTGTAAACCTCAAATTTCTTGCCTTTTTTCTTTGCATAAATCAGCGCGTTCACAACGTTTGTCGAATGGCAGTGAGTAAAAATCACGTCGTTGTTTTTTATTAGTTTGAAAACTTTTTTATTTATTTTTTCCTGTGCTTCGTCGAAATGTTCTAATGTTTTTTTCAAACCGAGTTTTTCAAATTTCTCTAAAGTATTCGCCAGCATCGGCTCGGTTGGGCGCGCTTTCAAAAGTTTTCGTTTTGCCCTTTTAGTTGGAACTAAAGAATATGCATAAAGAGCTTTGCGGGCGATGTTTCTCGCGCCCTGAATTTTCACAGACTTTATGTCTTTCAAAATCTGTTTGAATCTTCTCTGCTTTTCGAAAAATTCTCGGATTGTCATTCTCTTTATGGATGAATAAAATTACGAAAGTTTAAAAATTCTCTTCTTTTAGAAATTAAATGTTAGAGGCGATAATTAATCCAAAAAATGCGGACAAAGGGGTCTGGAAAATGTTTTTCATCGGGCTTGTTTACGGCTCGTTGTCCCTTCTTTTGGTAAAATGGTTTTTCGGCAGCGACGCTGTTCTCTCACAATATTCCGGACTTATTGTCGTTACTTTCTGCGTGATGTTTTCCCTTCCGTTTATGTATTATACAATTAAAAGAGAAGAAAACGAAGACGAACAGGTTGAGGGATTTTTCCGCGTGTGGCACGTGCACAAAGACGCGATTTATTCTTTTATGTGGTTGTTTCTCGGATTTCTTATAGCGTTCGCGTTTTGGAATCTTGTTCTTCAGGACGGCAATTTGTTCAACGCGCAGATACAAACTTATTGCATGATTAATAATCCAGGAAATGTTGAGAACTGCGTTGCACAATATTCTTTTGCCGCCGACGGAGTTACAGGCTCGGCAATTAACAGTGCGAGGTTTTTGTCAATTCTCGAGAACAATGTTTATGTTATGATTTTTACGCTTTTGTTCTCGCTTATTTTTGGTGCAGGAGCGATTTTTGTCCTTGCGTGGAACGCGTCGGTGATTGCGGCGGCAATTGGAATTTTCGCGAATAATCGGCTCGCAACTATTCCGCTCGGACTTGCGAGATATATGATACACGGATTTCCTGAAATCGCAGCTTATTTTATTACGGCGCTTGCGGGCGGGATTTTCGGCGTCAGTGCTTTGCGGAACGGAATTATGAACAAAAGATTTTTGCACGTCGTAGAAAACGTCGCGATACTCCTGTTCCTCGCGATTCTCGTGCTTGTTGTTGCAGCGTTAATAGAAGTATATCTCACGCCGATTATATTTGGATAAGAAACTTTAAATAGGAATAATTTTTCAGTAATCTATGGTTGGATTTGTCTGTGAAAAATGCGGTTATTCGTTTGAATCTGGCACGAATTCCGAGGGTAAAAAATGTCCTTATTGCGGAGAAGGCAAAATAAAAAAGTTTCCTTCTGCAGAGGAATTGGTAGAAGATGACTGAAGAAACCTGGGGCGAACAAAGTCTTGACGAGAGAAAAGAGAA
>CAYQLQ010000020.1:2410-4746 GCA_964418495.1 Candidatus Woesearchaeota archaeon
CCGCTCGGTTACAATACTGCGGGAGAAATGAAACTTCTTGCGTATATGATTGCGTGGTTCCATAATTTTCTGTCTTTCTTTTCAAGCAAAATCACTGTGACTTATTCTGCGGTTTGGTTTCCTGTTTTTATGTTCGCGTTAACTGCGATTGCGTTCTTCCTTTTTGCGAGAAAGATTTTTTACAAGGAAAGCAAAATTTTCAGAAACAGCGTCGGATTAATCGCAACTGCGTTTTTTGTTGTTGTGCCTTCGCTTTTGCCACGAACAATCGCAGGAATCCCTGAAAAAGAATCTGCGGGGTTTTTGTTTATCTTTCTGGCGTTTTATTTTCTTATTGAATCATTTACTTCAGAAAAAAATTTAAGGAGTTTTATTTTCGCGGGGTTGGCGGGAATTTCCACAGGAATGCTCGGAATGATTTGGGGGGGTGTCACTTATGTTTTTATGACTGTCGCGGGGGCTGTTTTGCTTGCGTTTTTATTGGGAAAAATTGAGGAGAAAGAATTTTATTCATTCTGCATTTGGATTGTTGGTTTTGTTATTGTGA
The DNA here is from genome assembly GCA_964418495.1 of Candidatus Woesearchaeota archaeon. Taxonomy (GTDB): domain Archaea; phylum Nanobdellota; class Nanobdellia; order Pacearchaeales; family GW2011-AR1; genus CAYQLQ01. The sequence goes on from CAYQLQ010000020.1 coordinate 2,958, forward strand.
TGCTTCCTTTCTCAGAAAGATATTCTATTAGCAATCTTCTTTTTTCAACTTCAACAGGGATTAGTTTTGCAGTTCTTTTAATAATTCTTGTTAATATTCTTATTTTCAAGAAAAAACTTTTTGGACTTGGGGATAATTTGAAACGCAGGATAAAACTCCCGTCTCCAATTATTACTCTGATTGTTTCGGTAATTCTTCTTCTTATCCTTCTAACTTTGTTTAAGGGACCTTCTTTTATTTATGAACAGATAACCGATGTCGTAAGCCAGACAATTCATCCGCTTGATGTAAGTAGATTCGGATTGACTGTGGCAGAGAATAAACAGCCTTTTTTTATTAATGATTGGAAAGAAAGTTTTGGTCCGGTATTGTGGAACATTCCGCTTTTCTTCTGGATGTTGTTCATCGGCTCGGCAGTTTTATTCAACAGGATGATAAGGAAATTGGGAAAGAAGGAAAACCTAATTCTAACTTCTGCGTATGTAATCTTCCTCGCGGGAATTATTTTTAGCAAGTATTCTGCATCGGGTTCTCTAAACGGAGACACTGGAATAAGTCTGCTTGTTTATTTTGGGGGGATTATTTTGTTTTTGGGAAGCTTTGCTTACTATTATTATCAAAGATATAAGAAAGGGGAATTTTTAGTGTTTAGGGAATTTGGTTTTGAATATATACTTTATTTTGTGGTATTCACGATGGCGCTCGTCGGCGCGAGGGGTGCGATTCGGTTGGTGATGGTTTTGGGGGCGATTAGTCCTGTTGCTGTTGCTTTTCTTGTTGTGAAATCGGCGGAAAAATATGTTCGAGAAAAAGAAGACACGAAGAAACTTATTATTGGAATTTTCGCCCTCTTGCTGATTCTTGCTTCAATGTTTACGCTATGGAATTATTATCAGCAGGACCGTGCGGTAAGCGAAAACTTTGCTCCTGGTTCTTACCAGTGGCAGTGGCAGAATGCTATGTCGTGGGTTCGGGATAATACCCCTGAAGATTCGGTTTTCGCGCATTGGTGGGATTATGGTTACTGGGTGCAGAGCATCGGGGAACGGGCGACGATTATTGATGGGGGAAATTCAATTACCTACTGGAATTATTTAATGGGGCGGTATGTCCTTACAGGAACAAGCGACAGGGGGGCTTTGGAATTTTTATACACGCACGATGCGACGCACCTTTTGATTGACTCTACAGAAATTGGGAAATATCCTGCGTTTTCAAGCATCGGCTCTGACGAAGATTATGATAGATATTCGTGGATTTCAACTTTCCTTCTTGATGAATCTCAAACTCAAGAAACAAAAGATTCCACAACTTATGTTTATCCTGGAGGTTTTACTCTTGATGAGGATGTAGTATGGAATGTGGATGGAAAGGATGTGCTTCTTCCTCGAAGGGGTGCTGGGGTGGGGGGAATTATCATAAAGAAAACAGGAGAAGAATTTTCCCAACCAAACGGTTTTTTTGTATATAATGGAAAACAGTATATTATTCCTCTTAGATATTCTTATATAAACGGGGAAAGAACAGATTTTGGGACCGGAATTGACGCGGGGGTGTTTTTCTTCCCGCAACTTAAACAAACCGCAGACAACGGGTTGCAAATTTCCAATCTCGGCGCGGCGCTTTATTTGAGCAAACGAACAGTTCACTCGCGGATTGCGGAGCTTTATCTGTTCGGACAGGATTCTGAATATTTTAAATTAAAAAGAACAGAAAGCAGTATTCTCGTTGGTAATTTGCGAAACCAGAATATTGATGTTGGAGAGTTTGTTTATTATGGGGGATTTCA
>CAYQLQ010000020.1:4846-10414 GCA_964418495.1 Candidatus Woesearchaeota archaeon
AACTGGAAGTCGCGAATAGTTCTTTTGATTTTCGCCTCGATTCCGCTTGTCGTTATTAATGCTGGCGAATCTTCGATGATGGGTTTTGAATTCGGGTTGCTTTATCCTTTTTTGTTTGTTCCTCTTGGAATTGTCGCAACATCCGCCACATTTAATTTTCTTGCAGGATACAATGGGTTGGAAACCAGTCAGGGGATAATTCTCCTTTCTGCACTCGCTCTTGTAACTTGGCTCAATGGAAGCGCGTGGCTAAGTATGATTAACCTTGTGATGGTGGCGTCGCTGTGCGCGCTTTATTTCTACAACAGGTTTCCTGCGAAAATTTTTCCGGGCAATGTTTTGACTTATACTATTGGTCCGCTGATTGCGATTACTGCAATTCTTGGAAACATAGAGAAAATAGCGTTGTTCTTTTTTATTCCTTATATCCTGGAAGTTGGGCTTAAGGTAAGAGGGAAAATAAAAAAGCAAAGTTTCGCGAGGGTTTGCGAAGACGGCGGGCTTGAAAACCGATATGAAAAGTTTTACGGGCTTGAGCACATCGCGGTTCATTTACTGAATAAATTTAAAAAGAACAGCAGAGCCAAAGAATACGAAGTTGTCTATTTGATAAATGGATTTCAGATTTTAGTAATCCTTGTCGGGCTTCTTCTTTTCGGCTCCACAATATTCTAATGCTAAAAAAACTATTTAATACGGAACTTGGAAAAGGTGCGGTTGTTCTTTTCATAACAATGAATATTTTTAATTTTCTTAATTTTTTGTTTCACTTTGCTATGGCGAGGACGCTCGGACCTTCGGATTACGGAGTTCTTGCGGTGCTTATGTCAATCATTTATGTTTATAGTGTTCCTACAGAAGCAATTCAAACGATAATCTCAAGATACACTTCAAAGTTCAATCTTGCGAGGGAATACGGAAAAATGAAATTTCTGCTTTTCAGAACTTTGAAAAAAGGCGTTGGGTTTTCGCTGGCTATTTTCGCTATCTCTATTCTGGCGTCTTTTCCTATCTCAATATTTTTGAAAATCAACTTTTGGCTGATTCTTCTTACAAATCTTTTTGTGTTTTATGCAATTACCGGACCAATAATCAAAGGAGTTATTCAGGGTAGAAAACAGTTTGGACTTTTGGGAATAAATCTCATTATGGAATCAGCTATTAGATTGGCGCTTGCGATTTTTCTTGTCGCACTTGGATTTGGGGTTTTCGGTGCGATGATTGGAGTTCTGATTGGTGTGGCGATGAGCCTGATCATTTCACTTTATTTTAGCAGAGATATTATTCAGGTAAAAGAAGAACCAACTTATATTGGGGGAATGCGAAGTGAAAGTATTTCGTATTTTCTTACTATGTTTGTTATTTTTTCGATGTTCAGCATAGATATAATTCTTGCTAAGAGATTTTTCTTGCCAGATGTCGCGGGGAAATATGCAGTTCTTTCAATGTTAGGAAAGATGATTTTTCTCGGGACTGTCGCGATAAGCAAGGCGATGTTTCCGCTTGCGTCGGAAAAACACGACGGAAAAGAAGATTCTTCATGACTTTTGGTTAAATCTTTATTGATGACTTTTGGGCTTTGTGCGGTGGCGATTATTGCGTATGCTCTTATTCCGAAGCTTATAATTAGAATCCTTTACGGAAGTGCGTATCTTGAGATTTTTCCGCTCCTGATTTATTCTGGAATCGCGTTCAGTTTTTTGGCGCTCAGCAATCTGATTCTTGTTTACGCCCTGTCAACGAGACGCTTAAGAAACCCGGCATATCTTTTTGTTTTCTTAATTTTGGAAATTCTCCTTCTATTCTTTTTTTCAGAAACCATGAGAGAATATGTCCTGGCATTTATGGTCTCTAATATAGTAATGTTTATAGGCAGCATATTTTTCCTAAGGAAACAATAAAATGGAAAGATTAAGCATAATAATTCCTGCCTACAACGAGGAAAAGCGAATTGGCAAAACTCTTGAATCTTACGGGAAATTCTTCCAAAGAGTTGTGAAGGAAAAGAAATTGGGAAGTTTTGAAATTCTTGTTGTGATAAATAACACTCACGACAAGACTGAAGAGGTTGTCAGGTTCTGGCAAAAAAAATTTGGAGAACTTCGGTTCCTGAACCTTAAACAAGGAGGTAAAGGTTTTGCTCTTGTGGAAGGATTTACGGACGCTTTAACGAGGGATAATACTTTGATCGGATTTGCCGACGCTGATATGGCAACGAAACCTCCTGCGTTTTATGAATTGGTTAAGAATATTGGGAACTTTGACGGCATTCTTGCGAGCCGTTGGAAAAAAGGTGCAAAAAATATGAATTATTTGTTGAAGAGAAAAATCACGAGCAGGGGATTTAATTTTCTGACGCGGGCTATTTTGTTTCTGCCGTTTTCTGATACACAATGCGGTGCCAAGGTTTTTAGAAGAAATTCAATCTCCCAAGTTGTTGGAGAAATAGGAACTACTCGATGGAATTTTGATGTTGATATGTTATATAGGATGGTGCGAAAAGGTCTTCGAATAAAAGAACTTCCTACTGTGTGGGAAGATAAAGAAGGTTCGAAAATAAGTCTTGCGAAAGTTCCGCTTCAGATGTTCTCGGGCTTAATGCGCCTTCGACTTTTGTTTTCGCCGTTCAAATTTATTGTGGATTTATATGACAAGCTTCCGGAAAGGCTTAAACTTCATCACTAACCGTATTCTTTATAAAGACGGGGAGATGTCCAATTTTATGAAATTTTCGCTAATAATTCCCGTGGCTCCAACGAGAAATCCTGAGATAATTCGTTCAATAGAGAACCTTGATTATCCAAAGAAGGAGTTTGAGGTAATTGTGGAGAAAGGTCGAGGTGCTTCTGAGAATAGGAATAAAGGGATAAAGAATGCGAAAGGGGAGATACTTATCTTCCTTGATGATGACGCGACAATAGAAAATGACTATCTAAAAAAAGTAGAAGATTTCTTTGAGAAGTATACCTCGGTGGATATTGTTGGGGGTCCGCAAATTACTCCTAAGGACGATAGATTCTTTGCTAAAATTTGCGGGATAGCGCTGACATCTCATTTTGGAGCATTTAAAGTTCGGAAGAGATACGAATCGTGTAGAGTAGATCTCGACGCAGATGAAACTTCTATTACTTCTGCAAATCTCTGCGTGAGGAAAAATGTTTTTGAAAAAATAGAGGGGTTTGATACTTCGCTATATCCTGGAGAAGACCCAGAGTTTATTTCCCGCGCGAAGAAAAACGGACTTCGTGTCGCGTCCAGCCCAGATATAATTGTATCTCATAAAAGGCGCGCGAATTTTTCCTTGTTCTGCAAACAGATATTTCATTACGGATTTGTCCGCCCTCAGAAAAACAAAATCTCTGGAAAAACGCCCCTCTTTTTTACAGTTCCGATGCTGTTCTTAGTCTATCTTCTCATCCTTCCATCATTAGTTATTCTTCATGGCTTGTTTATTGCTCCGCTTCTTGCTTATATTTTTCTGGCGATTGTATTTTCTTTATATGATAGTCTCCGCTCCAGAAGAATACTTCCGTTCTTTATCCTTCCGTTTATTTATTTTTTTACTCATATAAGCTATGGGCTGGGAATGCTCGGGGGATATTTTAAAAGATGATTCCGAAGGCGAGTATAATTATCTGCGTTTACAACAAACCGGAATTGATAAAGAAGTGCGTCAGGAGTATTTTGAGACAGAAGATTTCAGAACCTTTTGAGATTCTTCTTGTCGACGGAGGAAGTGATAAGAAGACCCTGAATCTTCTAGAGAAATTTGTTGTAGGAAACAATAACATTCGGATAATAAATAACCCTCAAAGACTTCCTGAAGGAGAAGGCAAAGGAAAATGGCTTGGATTTAGAAAAGCGCGTGGAGAAATTGTTGGGGTTATTGACCAAGATAATGAACTGCTAGGAATAGATTGTCTAAAGAATCTTCTTGGGCCTTTTAAGAAAGATGAAGAAATTTTTGGAGTTGCTTGTAGACTTTTTCCGGATAAACGGGATAGTCTCACAAATCAGTGTATCGCGCTAATCGGAACAGACCCATTTTTGGCGTATCGTTCGCTTGACGGGGTTGACATCGAAAAAGTAAAAGACGATGAGAATAAGGATTACTATGTTGTAAAACTAAAAAAAGATAATGTTCTTGTTACAGGAGGGAATTGTTTCTTTTATCGGAAAAAGTTCCTTGACGAAGCAGGAGGGTATATTCAGGACATTGATAATCTGGTTGCGCTCGTCGAAAAAGGGCACAATAAATTCGCTGTGCCTAAGAATGCGTTCACGCATCATTTTGCTATTAAAGGGTTTAGAGATTTTCTTCTCAAAAAAAAGAAATGGGCGTCGGAGTATTCCCCTGTGAAGAGAAAGTTTTCGTGGATGCCTTCTACAAAGCTTGAGAGAAAAGAATTTATCAAAAATCTATGGAGTATTTTTACTATTTTTCCACTTATTTTTGAAGCAGGATATCGAACCCTTAAAACAAAAGACTTACGGTGGCTCTTTGTTCCTGTTTTGAAGATTGCGACAGCTTTGGTATATATCACGCAAAAGAGATATTTATAAAATCTACTTGTTTTTAATGACTTTTAGTCTAAACTGAATCTCCGAAACAGGTAAAAGATAGCATAAAAATCTTTCATAGAATGTTGGAAAAAGATTTATAATTGGGTTGAAAATAAAATTCAGCAGTTTATAATTTATTCTTGTAAAGATCAGTTTTCTTTTTACTTTGAATCTTTTAAATAAAGACTTATTTGACCAAGATTCTCCGAAAGTAAAGTAAGAGAACCCGGGAGTTTTATGGGTTAAATCTGTATAGGTTGCGAAACAAGAAAAATGTGGAACTCTTAAATCAATCAAAGCGTGGGGTTTGCATATCCGATGGAGTTCCAACATAAATTCCATTGGTTTATCTAAATGTTCTAATAGGTGGCTACATAGAATAAAATCTACAGAGGAATCTCCCCATGGGAGAGGATATTTATTTAAATCGTATACTTTGTCCACGCCAAGTACCTTATTTATGTCTACATTTATGAAACCAGTTAGAGGTTTATCATCGCATCCAAGATTTAATTTTAGTTTTTCCATGGCTTTTTCATAAAAATAATCTTAATAAAGATTTAGGTGAATGGCTACTGTCTTTGTATCTCATAGACAAAAGTGTCTTCTTTTATTGTGATTAAGTTGAAAGTTATATCCCCATAAGCTTTTGTCGGTTCTATCTTTTGCTGTTGATTTATAAAATCCACCGCAGTATCCATAAACGGGATTTCCCATTGAACAAGCATCGGTTGTCCGGTGGTGGGATTTATATTATATTCCTGATTTTCTTTTCTCAACCATTCCGGATGGTTTGGTTCTGAGAAAGAGACTATGAGATATCTCAAATTGGATTCGTTGCGTGCAGCGACTAAAAACTCTTCTAGGGTTTTTTTTGGAGAAGCGACGTTCCTTTCAGCATAATAAGAGGCTAGGGGTTGGGGGACTGTAGCAATTATGTCCTCGGGAGATGAAATCTCTTTAAGAAATAAACCCGCTTGTTTTATTCCTTCGTAAGTTGGAATT
>CAYQLQ010000021.1:0-2386 GCA_964418495.1 Candidatus Woesearchaeota archaeon
GATTCGAACCTGGGTCAGCTGGCCCAGAACCAGCCATACTTGACCACTGTACTACGGGGCTTTGTATTCCAAATTGCGAAATGTTTTTATACCTTTTGTTCTTAGAATATCTATGATTGGGGTGACTTTATTGGTGATTGGAATTCTTGTTGTCTTTATTTGGGTTACCATTGAATTCAAAAGAATGAAGCACAAGGTTTTTGCGATTTTTTTGATTGCGTTGATATTATTTGCTTATGTAACCGGAATGATGGTTCTGAGGGGAGAAGATGTTAATTTGAAAACTGTTCCCGGAATTATTCAGGCGTCGAAACTTTATTTTTCGTGGCTCGGTTCGGCGTTCGGCAATGTGCAGGCAATAACGACAAACGCGATACGGATGGATTGGAGCGGCAACGAAACAGGATGAGGATTTTAATTATCGTCGTGGTGCTTTTGGTTTTTAGCGGTTTAATTATTCTTAGTAATAATAATCTCGCGCTTTACAAATCGGAAAATGTGGAGGGGTTCAAAACTTTGTATGTTGGATGGCTCGATAGAGTTTACGCGAATTTTCAGGTGCTGACTGGGAACGCGGTGGGTCTTGATTGGTCCCCAAGGTAATATTTATAAAGTCTGTTTGATTAGAATTTTTATGGCTAGGAAAAAGAGGGTGAAGAGAACTGTCCGTAAAGTTTCGCGTAAGCCGGTGGCGAAGAAACGTCCCAGTGAAAGCAAGTTTAGAATGGTTGTTCGGAATCTGATTCTTTTCGCGGTTTTGTTTATTATCTCTTATATGTTGTTCAGCGTCGCTGGGCAGGAAATTTATATTAATCTTTTCTTTATGCTTTCACTGATTTTTGGTTTTGTCGCGCTCGCGTTTTTAATTGCGTTTTTAATTTTTTTGTTTCGTCGGATTCTTAAGAAGTAAATGTTTTTATAGAGTTCTTTGTGTTTGATAATTTGTTAGCTCAGTTGGTAGGACGCTACGCTTTTCCCATCTGAGCACGGCACAGAAAAAATGCCGCCTTAGCTCAGTTGGTAGAGCACAACATTGGTAATGTTGAGGTCCTGAGTTCAAACCTCAGAGGTGGCTTCGATAAATTTATAAAACATCTTTGTTAGGAGTTGAAATGGAGAAAGATAAAGAATCGTGCCTTGAAGATTTGAAGAAAAAATATTCTGAACTGCAGACGAAGCACGGGCTTCCGGATTTTGATGAGATGAATAAGGATTTTGCAATTGAGAAAGTTTCTGAAGTGGAGACGGATTTTTTGCTCCGCGAGATTCGGCGATTTGTTTCCGACAGGTTCGCGAATTATCTGCGGTTTATCGAGGAGATTTTGCATCCCACGAACGCGTCGATGTTTATTTTTTCTGTGATAAAATCACTTGGCGAAAAAGGAAAAGAAAAATTTACAGGGGTTTATAAAAAGCTCGCGAATCTTGAAATTGAATTGATGGAATTGGATATCTCTTACGACGAGGAGAAGGAAGTTGTTTTTGTGAAAAAGGCTTATGAAACTTGGCAGGAAGTTAAGAAAGATTTGTTGGAATCTGTTGGAGAGATTAAGAAAAATTGGGACAATAAAATAGAAGCGAATGGAAAAGGTTATTTTGGTTAATCTTCAAATAAGTTTTCTAATGAGATTTCTAAAAGTGCGACAGGCATTTTGATTCTCCACGAGTTTAAGATTTTTGGATGAATTTCTCCGAGGAATCCGAGGGATTTGTCTTTGTGGAATATTTCAGCGACACGGCTTTCAACAAAATATTCTGGAGGGTTTTCGGTTTCTTTTATTTCTATTTTTTTATTGATCATTTTTGAGAGATATTCAATAATTTGACGGAGCTCGGTGAAGTTTCCTGGAGTAATTGCAACCGAGAGTTTTTCTGTTTCAATAACTTCTTTGTTTTTCAATTCGAAAATTTTCCCTACTTCGAAAATTCGTTGAGGATATTCTGAGTCGACGTTTTCAGATAAAATTTTCAGGGCATAGTGTGCGAGGTCTTTTCTTAAAATTGTATAGTCTGTTTTTGATTTCTCTAAAATTACGAATCCGGTTTCGGATTTTTCTGGAACTCCCATTTTTGTAAACTGGTCGGGGATTTTTGTTAGATGGTAATTTGAGATTTCCATAAGTCCGAGTCCGGTTAGGATTTCTGCGATTTTTCTTTTGAAATTTTCGCGAGGGTTGATTTTTCCTATCGTCGATATTTTCGGAATTTCCGGTTCAAATTTGTCGTAGCCGTATGCAATAGCGATGTCTTCTATTAAATCCACTTCGTGTAAAACGTCGGTTCGCCAGGCGGGAATTTCAGCTTCACCTTTGTTATAATTGTGCCCCATTTTTTCTAGAAGAATTTTTATTTCTTTTTCTTTTAATTCAAGTCCGAGAAGTTTGTT
>CAYQLQ010000021.1:2486-9960 GCA_964418495.1 Candidatus Woesearchaeota archaeon
GGCATGCTGAGGACATTGTCTTTTGCGTCGACGAAGATTGGGAATTTTGTTTTGCCCGCGAGAAGGTGCGCGTATTCCCGTCCAGCCGGATGGCGTTGGAGAATTTGAAGTCCGGACATTTCTCTGTCTGATTCCAGTGGAATGAATTTTATTTTGTCGGGTTCGAGTGCTTTGAAGGTTATTGGGAGCTGGATTTTTTCAAGAGGATAAATTCCTATTGCGACTTTTTTTCTTTTTCTTCCAAGAGTTATATGGAGTTTTTCCTGAATGTCGACGATTTCTTTTATTTTATCGTCGTTGAATTTTAATCCTTTTACAATTGCACACGCTGTGAACGGACGAATATCTTTTACAGATGAATCAACTTTTACTTCGTAGTTCTTTTCAGGGGGATTTACTTTGTATTCTTTTAATCCGGTTTTTTTCCCTAAAAATGCGAGGAAGCCTCTTTTGAATCCTGAATAGGAAAGGAGGTCTGGGCGGTTTGGAAAAATTTCCAGAACGATTTCCTCGTCGGTTACTGATTCTACTGGCGTTCCAAAAAGGGAAATCTTTTCTTGCATTTTTTCATCGAGTTTTCCGATTTCTTTTTCAAATTGTTTTTTTGGGAATGTTACATTTGCCATTATGCCCGCCCTCCCGCCTTAGGGAGGATATTTGTTAATTGGATCTTTTTTTGTGTTTGCATTTTACTGTTCTTTATCGTCGACGCCTCCGGCGAGTTTATTTGCGTGCTCGACCTTTTTCATTGTTTCTGGGGGCATTCTTCTTTCATATTCTTCAAGAGTTTTAGTTAGCGCTCTCTCGGAGTTCACCCCGGTTTTGTTTGCTATTTTTAATAGAAGAAATAAAGTGTCGCCAATGAAATCTGAAACTTCTTCGGATTTTTCGTTCACGATTTTTCTCTGTTTTTCTTCATCTATCCATTTGATTAAACTCCATAATTCTCCGACTTCTTCGGTTATGTTAAGCACGAGGTCTTTGAGATGCCAGTCGCCAGACCAGCCTCGTGCCATGTCGAATTCTTCAATTTTGTTTTGTGCTTCTTTAATTTCCATTTTCATTTTATCCAGTATTTCATTTTCCTCAACGAGAGAACCCCTTGATTTCTCTCGTGCTCTTTCCTTGAAACTCTGAAGGGTAGCATCTTTTCTTTGCCTCTGATAGATGCCACACAATTGAGTAATTTATTTTTCATTTTATCCAGTATTTCATTTTCCTCAATTGAGTTAAATTATTTTTGTAGAGTTCCCGTAGGTCTTTAATTTCATAGTGGTCCATTATCATTCTATCCATTCCTTGTCCCCATGCGAGGATTGGGATGTGTTTGCCGAGAAGCGGAATTGTGACTTCAGGACGGAAGATTCCTGCTCCACCGAATTCTATCCAGATTTTTCTTTCAGGATGCCAGGTGTGGATTTCAACTGAGGGTTCTGTGTATGGAAAATACGCCGGCACGAATTTTATTTTTTCGAAACCCATTTTGCTTAAGAATTGTTTTAGGTAGCCGAGAAGATGGCGGAAGTTTGCGTCGGGGTCGACGACGATTCCTTCGGTTTGATTGAATTCAAATCCGTGCGACCAGTCGACTGTTTCGTTTCTGAAACATTTTCCGATTGCAAAATATTTTGCGGGAATGTCTTCGGGTTTTAATCTTCCGAGTGTTTGCGACGACAAACAGGTTGTGTGCGTTCTGACGAGCATTTTTTTTGCTTCTTCTTCGTCCCAGTTATATTGCCAGCCTCTGCTTCCGGGAGTTCCTGTTTCATGCGATTTTCTTACAGCCTCGACGAGTTTTTTATCTGGAAGTTCTGATTCAAGGTCGAGAAAGAATGTGTCCTGCATTTCGCGGACTGGGTGGTCTTGCGCTGTGAAGAGCGCGTCGAAATTCCAGAAAGAATTGACGACGATGTTTCCGTTCATTTCTTTGAATCCCATTTCTGTCCAGATTTTTCTTGCGTATCCAACTGCTTGATTTACAAAATGCGTTTTTCCTCCAGAGATTTCAGGAACTTTTGATGTCACATCGTAGCGACGGAATTTTTTCCCTTTCCATAATTTTTCGTTTCTCAAAATTTCCGGAGTTATCTGTTCGACAAAATCTTCGCTTTTTAAATTGGAGTTCATTATTTTTTTCCAGAGGTCTGTTTTTTCTATTTGGGTGTTTTTTTCTTCTTTTATTTCAAGGATATTCTTTCGTGTTTGAAGGGATTTTAATGCGAATAATTGTTCGGGAGTCAGAGAATCGTATGGGAGCGGAAGTGCTTCGAGGAAAATTTCTTCGAGAGATTTTTTTGCAATTTCTTCGCGGTTTGCGTTGAGAATTATCTTTCCGTTTTTAAGTTCTACGAGGGCTTTTCGTTTTAGTGCGCCGAGCGACGCTTTGAATTCGTCGTCAGAAAGTCCGCTGTCTTTTTGTGCCTCTTGAAGTAGGAGAATTCTTTTTTCATTTAGAAGACTAAGAAGTCGTCTTTCTGGGAGCCCGCGTTTTTTATAGAGCGCGCCGTTGACACTAAGCTCCACGATTTTTTGTTTTTCAGTTTCGAGTTTGACGATGTTTTTGTTTTGGAGATATTCGAGCGAACGCAGGACCGAGACTTTGTCGAGGTTGGATTTTTTGCAGATTTCGTTTATGTTTTTCTCTTCTAAATAGGGAAGGATTTTCCGTTCGTTTGGGCTCAGAGATTCTATGATTCTTTTTATGTCCATGGGATTTGTAGTAAAAGTGTATTAAAAAACGTTTTTATTCAAGTTTTTTGTCATCCAAGTCGGCATTGAAAGAAACCAGCGGGTTTCTTTCGAACTTCCTCTAATTTCTGACCGGCGATTTTCAAATGCCTCCGATGAAATCGCGAGCCAACTTGTTAGTCATTTAGTTCCAAATTCTTTGTCATCCAAGTTGGCATGCCGAGGGTTTGCCCGAGTGCGCGGAGTTCGAATTTATCGCGCCGATGTTTTTGCGACGGTGAAAGAAACTGCATTTTTAGTTTGTGCTTGTTGCAGAGTTTTACGTTTTGTTTTATGCGCGCGAGAATTTTTGATTTTTCTTTTCCAGTGGATTCGATTATTTCGTTGAGGTTTATTCCGATAGCAACACGGTTCCTTTTCGCTTCTTTCGCGAGAACTTGGTTCAGTCCGGAGTTTCGCTGTTTCATAAAATCTCTTCGGTTTTTTTGGTTAAGAAGGAGAATGTTTATATTTTCTTTTTCTAGAATTTTGCGGTTGAGCTCGTCGTCTTCGGAAGTGAAGATTATCGGTGGCTTGGATTTATGGATTTGTTTTCGCGCTTTTTCGAAAGTGTCTGCTGTAAGGATTTCCATATTTATCCTTGGATAATTGTTCCTTTAAACTTTTTGTTTTTCAGAAGATTGTTGAGTTGCTGCGGGTTGCTTCCTAAGATGTAGGTTGTGATTCTGTTTTCTTTAATTATTTTTGATGCGGTTTGGTCGAGGACAAAATGCTGGCCCGGTTTGAATTTAATTTTGTTCGCCATTTTGTCGAAGTCTTCCCAAGATATGTGCGGGATGAATTTTGCGTTTTTGAATTCTTTGGGGTTTTTGTCGTGAAGTCCTGCGACGTTTGTCATGTTGATGAAACTGGAATTTAGTTTGGCTGAGATTTCTGCAGATGTTGAATCGGAAGTTTGTTTTGGACGATATTCTAAAGCTCCGCAGAAAACCACGTCTTGTTTTCTCAGAAGCTTTTTTACTTGCTTAAGTTTATGAGGGATTCCTTTTTCTGGGTCTTGTTTGAAAAAGTAACTTAGAAATCTTGCGTTCATTCTCGTCGCGGAAATTCCAGAATAACTTTGAAGGGTTTCGTTTGCTCCGGAGTTCTTTAACGCTGAAATGAATTTTCTCGCGACGCTACCGCCTCCACAGACAATTACGAATTTGTATTTGTTAGTGTTTTTTAGAATTGTTCTTCGGAACTCTTCAAGAAACTTTACGTTGACTTTGTCGGGGATAATCAGGCTTCCGCCGAGGCTAATTACTATCACACTCTTTTTCATGGAGAAGACAGGTAGAAGGAGTTTTTAAATTTTAGTTCTTTGAAGTTTAATTATTCTAAGGGTTCTTTAGTTATTTCTTCTTTTGGTCCCCAGGATTTTAGAAATTCCCAGAACCTTAGGATTTCTTCCGAATTCGTGACATAACCTAAAATTAATCCAAAAGTGGCTAACAGTTCTGTTTCGTGATTTTTCCAAAACCCGGTTGTTCCTATTAGGTCTTCAACAAGTGTAGTATGGAATCCGTGGTCTACTGCAGCTCTCGCTGTTCCTTCAACGCAGATGTTTGAATTAAATCCCAAAATAATTAAATTTTCTATTTGTTTTTGCTTGAGATAGCGACATAAATTTGGATTTGTGAAAGCGCTGATAGCATATTTTATAAAGATCTTATCTTCGGGAGGATTCAATTTATAGAATTGGATTCCTTCGGAATTTGGGGCGACATATTCTCCAAGAGCAGATCCGAGTTTCTTGCTCATAGCTTTTGAAACTTTTTCAGGGTCGTATATTGTTTGGGTATAAAGAATCTCAACTTCGTGTCTTTGCGCTTGTTCTAGAAATTTTTTTATTTTTTCAACAATCTTGTCTAGATGAGAATTATCATGGCCCCAAGTTTTTGTAGCATATCCTTCTGGCGACACAAAATCTTTTTGTATATCGATTACTAATATTGCGGTTTTTTTTGGGTTTATCACGGTAAAATCTGGTTTCATTTTATATTCCCCCTCCAGCCCTTAAGATTAATTCCTCCTGGTGCTGGAACCCAGTATCTAGAGAGCATTTCTAGGTCATCAAAATTTGGGGCCTCTCTGTTTCCGCAACTAATTGTTTGAAGAGGAATTCTTGCAAGTTCAGGAAATTCTTCCCCCCATATTTTATGAAATAAGGCTCCAGCTTTTCCTCCCAAAATCTGCTTTTCCCAACCGGTTCCTCCAAGAGAAGTCATATATTTTTCATATTCTTGATCACTCATCATTTCATCGGCCACCCTATCGACCAAAGGCATCATGCCAGTACTTCTATAAAGATTATCTTTAGGCCGATTCACAATCAAATCAGGAAGCTTACCTCTCATTGCTTGTCTCAACTGCCATTTTGATTTTGTCCTAGACAATTCAGGCACCCTGTCTTCAATCGGGGTAGATAACGCATACTCCACCAAGGTTCTATCTAAAAATGGCGGCCTCACTTCTAACCCTTGAGAAGCAAACACTTTATCATCTCGATAACATTCATTATCGCCAATAGTTCCCATGAGATTAAGCGCATTTTCTTCTAAGTATTTTTGATTGAATATCTCCCACAAATAATCATATCCGATGTTTGCTTCATCAGATCCGCTCCCATTTAACACAACTTTTATACCGTCTTTTTGAACTTCTCTTGCAAGTCTTAACGCTGGAATAGAATTAATAAGCGAAAAATATATTGGGGTTGCCATTATTCTCACGGCTTCTCGGATATTTTTTCTCACGAAATCTTCATCAATCATTAAGACTCTATTTTCAATTCCCAACTGTCTTGAAAGTGCTCTTGCACTTTGAACATCCATTGAATCTGGTTCTGTTGCAACAGTGTATGTCATCTTCGGTTTTTTCTTCTGCTTATCTGCGAAGTATGCAACAGTTGAACTATCAATCCCAGACAAGATAGTTGCATGCGGGACTTCTTCCGGTACCCGTTTAGCAACGGCATTTTCAAGCAAAGAATATAATCGTTCTGGATCTGCTTCCTCGTGTCCTATGTGTTTCATCACGTCATAGTATCTCTTAAGTGTAGGGTTATCTTGGGTAGGATCAAATTCTAATGCACATCCTTGGGGCAATCTTCTAACCTCCTGTCCGGCAACTCCATCTTTTAAAAGTGCAGGAACTTCACTTGAAATTGTCAAGCCGTTGGTCCCCTTCCCAAAAAATAATGGGCTCACACCAAAATGATCCCTCGCGGAATAAACTTTCCCTCTAGGATCCTTTACAACATAAGCAAATTGCCCATCAAATTTTTCCGCGGCTCTGTTGCCCCATTCTGCGACCGCGTTTACAACAACTTCAGTATCACAGTCTGTATGAAAGATTCTTCCACGTGTTTCTAATTCCTTCCTTAATTCTCTATGATTGTAAACTTCTCCATTTAGAGCTCCAATAAATCCCTCTGCAGTTGTCATCGGTTGTTCTCCGTTAGCAACGTCTACAATTGCTAATCTTGCTGCACCTACATAACCAGTTTCATCCCCGAGAACTTTATAACTATCTGGACCACGATGCCTGATGGCATCTACGGCGCTTTCAGCAGTTTGTCTGTCTGCCCTTTGTAAATAAGTTATTCCGCACATTTTAATTTTTTTAGTTGTGTTTACTTATCCTAATAACCTCAAAAAAGGTATAAATTACTTGTTTACTCCTAAAGGGGTAAGTAATAGAAAAGTATAAAAACAAAGGAAGTTTTAAGAAAACATGGTCGGAGAAACTATTTTGCGAGAAGCAGGGTTAAGTAAATGGGAAACTCAAGTTTATCTAGCTTTACTTGAGTTGGGTTCTACTACTACCGGCCCATTAGTTCAAAAGTCAGAGGTTCCTCAGTCCAAGGTTTATGGAGTATTAGATTCACTAAATAAACGGGGAATGGTTTCTTACATTGTTAAGGGAAAAATTAAATATTTTCAAGCTTCGGATCCGGAAATTTTATTTTCAATAATGAAGGATAAGGAAAGAAAAATCCGGGAGGAAATTCCTTATCTAAAAAATTTACAAGTTCGGGCTAAAAATAAACAGAATGTGGAGATTTATGAAGGAAAGAGAGCTATTACAAGTTTTTTTGTGAACTTAATAGAAACTTCAAAAAAAGGAGACGATTGGTTCAGCTTTTCTATAAGTGATGATCAGCATTCAGAGAATGCGCAAATCTTTTGGAATAAAATCGGTGCTTTGCGGGCAGAAGCTGGATTAAATGTAAAGATTCTTGATAACACTCAATATAAGAAAAGGTTAAAAGAATCTTACTCCGAGAGATGGAAGTTCATTAAAAAGATAATTAGATTTTCTAGAGAGGTCTTCCCTGCTACAACCGTATTAATAAATAATAAGATCATTATTCTTAACTTTCTCTCGGAAACCGAGACTGCGGTGGTAATCACAAGTAAGGATCTCTACGATTATTATGTTTCTTTTTTTATGCAGGAATGGGAAAAAGCTAAGAGCGTTACGGATTAATGAGCTCATGGAGGATTATTTAATTACAAATAATTTGTTATCTTTAACGTCGAAGATTCCAAGGCGCGAGCCAGTGTCGAGCCAGCCGTGTGCGTAGTTGAGCGCTGCGAAGGAATTTACAAAGTCTTGTTTTTCTCTGAAGTATTTTGCATCTGAAACATAGTTCTCAACCATCTCAATAATTTCTTTTGCGTCTTCTTCCTTACCTTTTGCAATTTTTTTCTTCGCGATTTTGAGGGCTTTTCCTGTGATT
>CAYQLQ010000022.1:0-9434 GCA_964418495.1 Candidatus Woesearchaeota archaeon
TGTTAAGAAAAGGATTTACAACGAGGAGGGGGATAAGAAAACGTCGGCACAGTATGGGTTGTATTTGTCGTTGCTGGCGATTGTGAAAATGCTCGCGCCGATTATGCCGTATATTACAGAGGAAATTTATCAGGAGCATTTTAGAAAATTTGAAATGGGTAAATCAGTTCATATTTCTGCGTGGCCGTCGGAAATCGGGAAGAAAAGTTCGGGCGTGCTTTCTCTTTGGAATGAATTGGTTGAAGTTATTGCCGAGGTGCGGAAGAAAAAGACCGAGGCACAGAAACCGATGAATGCGGAAATTGTTCTGACTTTGGAAAAGAAGAAGAAAGAATCATTGAAGGAATTTCTTGAAGATTTAAAGGCAGTTACAAATGCGACAGAGATTAAAGAAGGGAATTTTGATGTTGCGTTTTAGAATTTATTTAGAAATAATATTTTTTCCGTCGCCCAAGCAATAAGCTTTTAAATTAGTAATTATTATTTTAATCAAGATGAAAACCCCTGCAAAATTAATTTTAATTTTTGGCACATTATTTTTTCTATTGCTTGTTTTCTTTTTTATAAGATTTCTTCCATCAATTATCTTAGACCCCGATGTTAAGAAGATTGAAAAAGAAATCAACCCTTTCTTGATTTTGCAGGAATCTCCTATAACTGAGGCAAATTATTTTTATGGTCCCACATTAGATGGAGAAGAAATTTTATATTCAAAAAGAATAGGCAAACTCCCAAAATCAAAATGTGAAATTTATTCAAAAAATATTAATACAGAAAAAGTGGACCTTTTGGCAGAACTTGATTTTCATTGTCCGGAGAAAGTAGTTCTGTCTAAAGATAAAGATTATTTATTCTTCCAGATTAGTAATGCTATTATGGAAAATATTCCTACTGAAAAATATAATTATTATAACCTCGTTTGGAAGTATAAAAGGTCTATATACTCTTATAATCTAAAAGAAAAAGAATTAAAAAGAATTCAAAAAGGTGTTGAAAAAGAAGATTACACCTCTTCGGGGGGAGGGATTACAGGAATAAACTATTTATTAATAGGCCCCTCACCTTCTGAGAATAATAAAATACTTATTCTTGAAGAGAATGAATACACAGTCTCTAGATCCTTTGGGGGAGGAGCCCCTTCTAACTATGGATATTTTAACAATACTTTATTTGTATATGACACTAAAACTACCAAGAAAATTATTATCTCTGAGGAATATGAATGGTCCGAATACTGCTTTATTAATTGTACAGATGGACCAAATTCTAAGTATCAATATTCTCTAGGAAGATGGTCACCAAAAGGAGATGCAGTTATATTTGAGGAAGGAATCCAAGATAACCTAGCAGAGATAATCCCAGAGGGAGGTAACAAACAATATATTGTCTATCTTGATAACTTAGAAGAGAAAGAATTAAAATCAGAAAATGTTAGAGATGATATCAATATTTGCGGTTATTATTACAATGAAAATCTTCAGGAATATCGTTCCATAAGTGGACCCATCCAGAATGTAGTTTTATTTCCTAATGGAGAAACCTATCTTAGAAAATATGCTGTGTCGAGTTTGGGGACACCAACTCATTATTATTATGTTCTTAATATGAATGAGGATTTATATTGCACGCCTATTTAATTAAAATTTTATTTAACCATCCCGTTATGTTTCAATTACCTTTTCTTATCATAAAAACTTAACCCCCCCAAAAAGATTATTTCCTTTTCTTCTTAGAAAAATAAACCTCTGAAATTTTCCTTTTTAATAATATTGTACTAAAACTTAATCTTTACTCTGTGTTAGTTCTATAATTTTATAAACTCTTTTCTTATTGTTTAATTATGGCGATGACTAAGGACGAGCTTGCGGAAATTGTCGAGGAGTTGGAGCAGTATAAGGGGCGGCACACGGAGTTGATTTCGGTTTACATTTCTGCGGGTTATGATGTGAATTCTGTTCAGAAACAGCTGGAGGCAGAGAAGTCGACGGCGAAGAATATTAAGTCGACGGCTACGCGGAAGAATGTTACGGACGCGTTGGATAAGATTGTGCGGGAGTTGAAAGGAATTAAGGCGACGCCGGAAAACGGGCTTGCGGTTTTTTGCGGGAATGTTTCAGAGACAGAAGGGCAGGATGATTTGCAGTTGTGGAAAGTTGAACCGTTGCAACCGTTGAAGATTCGGCTTTATCGATGCGATAAGGAATTTGTGCTGGAGCCGTTGAAAGAGCAACTGGAAGTGACGGAGGTTTTTGGTTTGCTTGTGATGGACAGGAAGGAAGCGGCGATTGGAGTTCTTGAAGGAAAGCGGATTGAGATTTTGCAAAAGATGACGTCTGGGGTGCCGTCGAAGGTGCGGGCGGGTGGGCAGAGTTCGCAAAGATTTCATCGTATTACTGAAGGGCTGACAAAAGATTTTTACAAAAGAATCGCAGAGGAAATGAAAAATATATTTTTTGAAAATCCTAAACTGAAAGGAATTATTATCGGCGGGCCGGTGCCGACGAAAGACGAGTTTGTCGACGGGGAATATTTAGTTACAAAACTTCGGGATAAAGTTATTGGGCGGGTTGATATTGGCGGTTCGGACGAATCTGGTTTGAAAGAACTTGTTGAAAAATCGCAGGATCTTCTTGCGGAGCAGGAAATTGTGCATGAGAAAAAAATTCTTGAAAGGTTTTTCACGACGCTGGGGGAGCATCCTGAACTTGCGGCGTATAAAAAAGAAGAACTTGAAAAGGCGCTGCAATACGGGGCGGTGGATGTTTTGCTTTTGACGAAAGATTGGAACAAACCTTTTGCGAAAGAGTTAAAGAAAAAAGCGTTGAGCACATCTTCGTTTGTTGAAGTTATCTCTGAAGAGACAGAAGAAGGACGGCAGTTTAAAAATCTGACTGGTGGAATGGGCGCGATTTTGAGATTTAGAACCGGATAGTTAAGCACGATAATTTTTAAAAAGAGTTTTTCTTTTGGAAGAAAATGAAATTGAGAAGTTTGGTTTTGGCTTTTTTGCTTGGATGTTCGGCGACAGGTTTTGCAGAAGGGCTTTGCGTAATTCCTGCGAAAGAAAAAATTCAGGAGATGGTTGAGCAACAGGAAATTTTTGAAATAAGTTGTTATCGCGCGGGGCTTGAGAAAGACGAAATTGCGAACTGGCATCCGACGCTGGATTTGAATGGTGATATGGTTGGGGATTATCTTGCGACGAAGAATGACGGAACAAAAGTTTTTGTCGCGGGTTATGACCAGTATGCTGGAAGGTTGAATTGAAAATCCTTTTAAACGCGAGTTCTTTTAGTAAAATATGGAAGTGAGCAGTCGGACGGCGGACGAGATTGACGGGGCGAAAGAAAAAGAGGATTTGAAGACGCTGGAGGCTGTGTTTTTTGTGTCGGGGCGTTATTTGAATATGCAGGATTTGATTACGCTTAGTGATTTGAATCCGATTATTATTCGCGAGTTGATTGAGCGTTTGCAGGAAAAATACGAGAAGAACGATTCTGCGATTGAGATTGTGGAAAAAAATGGAATGTGGAAAATGGATGTTCGGCAGGAGTTCTCGCCGATCATAAACAAGATGGCGACTGGGTCGGCGGAGTTTTCGAAAGCAGAACAAGAGACGCTCGCGATTATTGCGTTTAAGCAACCGATGAAACAATCTGTTTTAATAAAAATCCGTGGGAACAAAGCGTATGACCACATTAAGAAATTTTTTGATTTGGGTTTGATAAAAAAGAAACGCGACGGGCACACACACGAACTTTCGCTGTCTGATGATTTTTATGATTACTTTGGCGTCGCCGAAAACGAGGGGAAAAATATTCTGAGAACTGCGGAAAAAAATCTGGAGAGCGAAACAGAAGAAGTGTCGGAGGAAGAAGGGGATAGGGAAGTTTTAAAAGCAGAAACTGGCGAAGATTAGAATGGAGTTTTTATCAATAGTGTACTTGGGATATATGTTTGTGTCAATTTATTTTCTGTCGCTTTTTCTCCTTTTGTATATAAGAAACAGGAAGAATATTCTCGATTTTCCTTTAGCAGAGAAGGATTATACTATTTCAGTTCTTGTTCCGGCATTCAACGAGGAGAAAACAATTGCAGACACAATCAAAACAATTTTTGAAGTAGATTATCCTGTCCTTGAAGTTATTGTGATAAACGATGGTTCTTCTGACGGAACGCGAAAAATTGTTGAGGGGTTGATGAAGAAGCATTTAAATCTTAAACTGATTAATAAGAAAAATTCTGGAAAGGGGGATTCTCTTAATCAGGGAATTAAACTTGCAAAGGGGGATGTTGTGGTTGTTGTTGATGCCGATAGTTATCCTGCAGAAGATTCTTTTGGAAAAATGGTTGGTTTTTTTAATGATGAGAAAGTTGGGGCTGTAACCTGTGTTTTTGTTCCTAAAAATAGGAACTGTTTTTTTGAGAAACTTCAGGCGATAGAATATAATATTATAGCGTTTACTCGAAAGCTTCTCGATTATGTTGATGCGATTTATGTTACGCCTGGACCCCTTGCGATGTATAGGAAATCTGCGTTGGAGAAGATTGGAGGTTTTGATACTAAGAATCTTACTGAGGATATTGAGGCGACGTGGCATTTAGCATATGAAGGGTATTCTCGAAGAATGTGCCTTTCTACTCACGCATACACGACTGTTCCTAGTAAACTTCGTCCTTGGTATAGGCAAAGGAGGCGGTGGAATGTTGGGGGGCTTCAGTGTATATCTAAATATAAGAAGGCGTTTTTCCAGAGAGGTATGCTTGGATTTTTTATTCTTCCTTTTTTCCTTCTTCAACTTTTTGTAGGACTTGTTGGTGTAAGTGTTTTTGTTTACCTTGTTTCGTCGAGAGTTCTACAAAATTATATTTTTGCAAGATATTCTATTGCTATTGGAACGCCTCTACTTACGATGAATGATATTTTCATAACTCCGAGTGTTTTGAATTATCTTGGAATTGTGTTGTTTGTCGCGGGGGGGCTTTTCACTATTCTTGTTTTGTATGTGATGAAAGATGATATGTTGAAGAAGCAAAATCTTTTTAATATCCTTTTCTATCTGATAGTATATCTTTCGATATATCCTTTGATTATGATTGATGCGATATATAATTTTTTCAAAGGCGGAGTAAAATGGCGATGAATAACCAGAAATATGTTTTTTTGAAGGCGTTGATAGTAACTATTGTTGTCTTTAATCTTGGGATTTATATGGGTTATAAATTGGAGTCTTCGAGGCTGGATAAGATAAATGATTGGTATTCTGATGCAGAAATGAAACTCCTTGATCAAAGAATTCAGAAAGATGCGTTTGACCTTATTGATTTGGATTGCGAGGCTGTTTTGGAGGAGAACATTGCTTTTGCAGATTCTATTTTTGAAGATGCATTGAAAATTGCGGAGTATGAAAAGGCGAATAAGTTGGGGGAGGGGATTGTTAAACTTCATGAAAGATATGATTTGTTGAGGACATTGTTTTGGATGAATAGTATGAGAATTAAATCTAAGTGCGGATTGGATTATTTTAATGTGGTTTATTTTTATGATTATTATAATCCGACGTTGGAGCAAGAATCGAAGCAGAATTTTTTCTCAAATCTTCTTGAAGAACTTAAGAAAGAACATGGGGCGGGAATTATGCTGATTCCTATTTCAGGGGATAGTGAGTCTTCTTCGATAAAGCTTCTTGTAGAGAAATACGGGATTTCTGAACTGCCTGCGATTTTGATTGATGAGCAGTTTATTGTTACTAATCCTAAGACAAGAGAGGATATTGAACAGTATTTGAAGTAGCGTTTCTATCACAGAAATATTAAAAAAGAGTTCTGGAGTTTGTTTTTCATGGAGTTTTGTTTTAAATGCGGAATCGCGGGGGATAAGGTTCATCTCTTTGATGCGATTGGCGAGGTTGGGATTGTGAAGATTTGTAGGCGGTGTTCTTCTGACGAGGACATTCCGATTATAAATAAGCCGACGGATTTTCAGTTGGAGAAGGCGGAGCGGAAGAATTCTATTTACGAGCGGTTGTCGAAGGTGGCGGGGATTGTGGAGCATCGCGGGCCGAATATTAAGGGGTTGATGAGTGCGGATGATTTGAGTTTGAAACAGATGGTTAATCAGCAGTTGAGGGAGCGGGAGATTAAGAAAGTTCCGCGTCCGGATTTGGTTGATAATTTTCATTGGGTGATTATGCGGGCGAGGCGGGCGAAGAAGATGACGCAGGAGCAACTGGGTAAGGAGGTTGGGATTCCAGAGGCGGCGGTTAAACTTGCAGAGCAGGGGGTTCTTCCTGACGGTAATTATTCGTTGGTTCAGAAACTTGAAGATGCTTTGGGGATTCAATTGAGGCGGGGGGAATTGGTTGAAGAGATGAAGCCGAGGGAAGTTTCATTTGATTCTGCGACGACGAAAGTGCTTACGATTGCGGATTTGAAAGAGATGCGGAAGAAACGGGAGCAGGAATTATTTGAAATGCCGAGACCTCCGAAGGAAGACAGGGACGAATTTTCGGATTTCGGAGAAGGCGAGGAGTTTGACGACGAGCCGGAGTTTGTGAAAGAAAATTCTGCTGAAGAAAAATCTTCAGAAGACAAATCTTACGCAGGGAAAAAGAATTTGTCAGACAAGGAGATTGATGATATTTTGTTTGGAAGAAAGGGATGAAAACCTTTTTAAACTATTCTCGGTGAATTTTATTATGGAAATGAAGATTTTGAAGGACGACAAGGATGATATGGAAATTGAGCTGAATAGTCTGACGCTTGTCGAGCTTCTTCGGGTTTATCTTAACAAAGATTCGGCTGTGACATTCGCGGCGTGGAAGCGTGAACATCCGACGATGAATCCTGTTCTTGCGGTTCGGACAAAAGGCAAGTCGGCGAAGAAAGCAATTGCCGACGCGGTTACTGCTGTTACAAAAGAACTTGATAAGATTGCAGGTGATTTTTCTAAGTTGAAATAATCCTCTATATAATCCCTGGAACTTTCCAGCAGAGATTTTTAAGATCGTTTAAATCATCTTGTTTTGCTTGATGTATTTTCCACCACCCATTCCAGAAGGAATAATCTGAATCAAAAATTGCGTGTCCTAAATCAATAATTGTTGCTGTTTGTTCGTTTGGGGAGACAACAACATTTTCACGGTTTATGTCGAGATTTGCTATACCGCGCGTGTGGAGAGAATGGATTGTTTCAAGAAGTAAGGAATATAAGTGCTCATCTTGTATTGTTCTGCCGGGCATTTCTTCTACAGTTTTTCCTTTTGCATATTCTCTAAGGATTGCGTAAAAATCTTCTTGTCTGCCATAATCTTTTACTAAGGAAGGGATTCCTGGAATTCCTTCTCCCCTTTTTAATGCACATGCTTCCCTTTGCAGATGGTTTATTTGTCTTCCTCTAATGGGGAATATCTTTAATATTTTGGGTGTATCTTCGCTGTAAGTTATAGCTACAATGTTCGGAGGTTCTGAAAGCACTTCAGCGATTTCTAGAGTGGGGTCAATTTTTCTAACAATTTCCCTTAGTTCCATAAGAAAACTTAGACTCCCTGTTTTTAAACTTTCTTAAATCTAGGCGTTGTTTGAAATTCAAGTTTTCTTTATTTTATAATTCCCGCCAACTTAAGGCTTCGCTGTTTGATTTTAGTATTCCCAACTCCCGACCCGCGCTCGCTTTAATTACTCCTGTAGAAATATACTCGCGGGGTCGTTCGCCCTCCCGCCCTCCGACGCCGAAGGCGTCGGCAATAAGTGTCAAAATTAAACTTTTCCTTTTTGATAAATCCTCCATTTATTTTTACTTGAATTGCCAAAAAGTTAGTAAAATAAATAAACTCCTCCAACGCTTAAATCCATTCCCCCAAATTCTTTTGTGTTTTTAGAGTTTTTAGCAACTGGCTTCTTTGAAGAATATTTTCAGCGTCGAAATTAAATTTTATTTTTGCGATTTTTTTCGCAGATTCAATTAACTCTTTTCTTGACGCGAATTTCATTTTCTTGTTGTTCAGTGCTTTCCGAACAGATTCGCGGACAACCCAGACGCCGAGTGCTGCCCAGTAGGTTGGTGTTTCCAGTCGGATTGCGATTACAGACGCCTGTCTTTTTATGGAGTTTAGATATTCGAGAATCGGAAGGCGCGACGCGTAGTAACCTCCGGCTGTTGCGAAGGCGTATTTTTTTCTTCCGCCGAAACTTTCATAATCTGTAGAGGCGCGCATTTCTTTTGACGGATTCCATGAGGTTCCGGGGTAATACAATTCAAAAAGTTCGTAGCTCCACACATTCGGAAACAGCAGAATTAGATATTGGTTTCCGAGAAATTCTCCGAAGAACATTTCAAAATCCTCGAGCCATTTGTGTTGCCTGACTTCTTCGAGAATTTTTTTTCCGATTATGTCGTCGGTTGCTGTGATGCTCCATCTTGTCGGCACGAGCCGTTTGTTTTTCTTCAACCCCAAAACACCGACGCTGAGGATTTTGCTAAGGGAATATTCGTTTAGATTATTTTTGTAAAGCATGCTGATTCCTTCTGACGCTTTTATTTCGTCGTTCATTGCTTTGTCAACTTTTGAATTGATTTTTACATTCCCTGTGACTTTTGCGTTTTTCATTCCTGCCTGCATTCCCATCCGCGTCAAAACTCTGTCGCTTTTTCTGTCGGTTCTCAGGCGATTTTTTAATTCAATTTCAATGTCCACGGGTTTTGACGCGACCGCAACTTCTTTTGCGATTTCCACGAATTTTTTATTTAATCGCGTGTCTGTTGCGCGGCTTAGAAAGCGGGAATTCAAAAGACTGTCTCTTAGTTTAATCACGTCTTGAATTTCGAAATTTTCGTCTGCCCAAAATTTCGCGTTGTCGTAAACTTCTGCATTGTCGTCGCGCTCGAGCGGGCTCAAAATTCCGACATTCATTAAAGGGTATCTTAATCCCGAACCAATAAACACCGACGGCGGAGATGCAGAGTTGATTTGCGAAATCTCGCGCAGGTTTCTGTAGCGGAATCTTATTTCTGAAGCTTTTTTTATTACTTCGAATTTAATGGACATAGAATAAATAAGTCCCTGAACTTTATAGGTTTTTATGTGCTGAGATACTCGGAACAGTCTCTTCTTCCATATAATTCTGAAAAGAACCCCCTCATTAGCAACAGAGCTTTTTCTTCCTTTTTCCTAATAGCTTCGCCTGTCCTTTTAAAAATTTCTCCGGTTTCTTTTAGAGTGTTCCCTTCTAACCAACGTAGTCTTATAATCTCTGCCAAGTTCCTGCCTCTTTTACCTTTCCACCTTTCTAATTCTTCAAGAAGCTTTCGTGTAATTTCTCGTGCATCAATATCTTCGTTTGGATTGTAAACAGAGTTATGATAAAACCCCTTTGCAAATGCCCTCCGCAGGGCTGCTGTTTCACCTTTGTATTCTTGTTTGAGAATCTTGTTT
>CAYQLQ010000023.1:0-9230 GCA_964418495.1 Candidatus Woesearchaeota archaeon
TGTGGATTTAATGGATATCCTCAAAAGAAAGAAATTGGAGCGTATAATCTTTTTGTGGTGGGAAAAAAATTCGGGGCGGTACAGAATGTTATAATAAACAATTCTCTTGGAAATTGGGATAGTCTTAGTGCGAATGCGCAGGAATATTTACAAGAAAGATACGGCAACGAGATTCAGTGCCCGTCGGAAGGTTGCATTATTCCTTTGAGGATAAATTCTTATGTTTCGCAGGAAGTTTCTCTTAAAAATCTTGAAGTGATTTATAAAAGAGATTTGGGGAAAATAACAACAAATAATTTTTGGGATTTGGCGGGAACTTCCGCGAAGGTCAGCTCGGATTTTCAGAAAATATTTTTAGACGATGCGAATTTTTCTGTTGGTTCAACTTATGGAAACAGAACTTTTGAGCTGGAGTTTGACGGCGAGGAAATTTTTTCAGATAAGATTTCAATTCAAGAACTTCCTCAGATAAAAAGTTTGAGCCCGACAGAAACAATTGCGGTTTTTCCGACGCCGTTCAGAGTTTCTATTTCTTCTTCGGCAAATATCAGTGAATACCGGTGGGATTTCGGGGACGAGAAAACTACGACAACGACGACGAGCAGTGCTACTCATGCGTACGATGAGATAGGAACTTATGATTTGAAAGTTGGCGCGGTGGATTCGCTCGGAAGAATCTCTGAGAGAACTTTTGAAATCTCTGTCGGCTCGCCAGAGGAAGTTATTAATTCCACCTTGTGGACGATGCAGAAAAATCTTGAAGCGATAAAAAATGAAATCGGGTTAATGGATGATTTTTCCAAGAAGGCGATTGCGTCGGTGCTGGATGTTGATGGAATTGAAAACGACATAAAACAATTCCGAAGGGATTATACTGGCGCGACAGAAGACGAAGATTATATTATTTTGATGGGGAAAATTTTAGAAGTTGGAGTGCCGGAGTCGGTTTATGTCGGAAGAAGTGCGGATGCGCTGACGTTTTATCCGTCGGAAGATAATGTTGATATTGATACTGTTGTGGCGGTCAGCAAGGAGATTTATGAAAGCGCGATGGAGGGCGGATATGTTCAGGCGATTTTGGAATGGAATCAGGAGAACATCGCGACGAAGATTGATTTCAGGGAAATTGCTGCGAAGTATGGTGATGAAGAACGAAGTTTGGTGCGGACTTTCAAGTTGGATATTTCTGAAAAAAATTCGCTCGGATATAATTCTTATATTCTTATAAAAAATATGGACGGACTCGGGTTTAATGAGAATTATCTTGAGAACGAGATTTCGGATTACTATTCGATTGAGATTAAAGGCGCGAGCAAGAATGTTCTGTTTTACACTTCTGAAGAAGTTGATTTTTCCGACGTGCCGGTTTTTATTTCTCCTCCATTGAAAAGACTTTTCATAAAAGAGAATATTGAGCGCACAGAGAGCGGAACTTCGAAGTGGGTTGTGTTTGGGCTGATGATTTTTCTTTTGCTGATTGTCGGGGCGGTTGTTTATATCTTTCTTCAGCAATGGTATAAGACGCGGTATGAGACATATCTTTTCAAGAACCGGAATTATCTTTATAATATTGCGGCGTATATTGAGAAGTCGAAGAAAGAAGGTGTGACGTTGGAGGATATTGAGGCGAAGTTGAGAAAGGCGGGCTGGAGCGGGGAACAGGTTGATTATGCTCTGAAAAAGTACGCGGGAAAAAGGACGGGAATGTGGGAGCTTCCGTTTAGCAAACTTCTTGGAAGGGTTGGTGTGGGAAAAGTTCCTGAAAAGACCGCGGGAAAATATAACAATTAATCACACAAAAGTTTAAGAAACCTCGCGAATAAGAAATACTATGGTGATAAAAATTTTTACGAATTTTTTTAGAAGGATTTTTTCCGGAATTTTCCGGGCGAAACCAGATATAAAACTCGGATTTTACGGACCGCCGAATGCTGGAAAGACTTCGCTTGCTAATCGGATATGTAAAGATTTTACAGGCGAGGAGATGGGTTCTGTGAGTAACATTCCGCACGAGACGCGCTCGGTGCAATTCAAAGAGAAAGTGGAAATAGATTACAAAGGGAAGAAGATGACATTCAAGATGGTGGATACTCCTGGAATTGCGACAAAGATTGATTACGGGGACTTTCTGAAATATCGCGTGAAGAAAAAAGACGCGAAGAAGCGGGCGAAGGAAGCGACGCAGGGAGTTATCGAGAGTATCAAGTGGCTGGATGATATGGATATTGTAGTGGTTGTGCTGGACGCGACAGAGAATCCTTACAATCAAGTGAACATCACGATAATCGGAAACCTTGTTGCTCGGAAGATTCCGGTTTTGATTGTTGCGAATAAAACTGATTTGCGAAAAGCAGACATGAAAAAAATAGAAGCGGCGTTTCCGGAATATGATGTTATTGGGATGAGCGCGAAATACGGGAAGAACATTGAAGAATTTTACGAATCAATATTTAAATTATCAAAGAAGATTTAAAAAGTATATTTTGTAATATATATAATAGAATGGCTAAGAAAAAAAGAGGGAAATCTCGGGAACTGAAGAAGCTAAGCGGGTTTGCAATCCAATTTCTTCCGTATTCGGAGATAAAGAATCTTGACAGTGACGGGCGGATAAAGAAGATCCTTGGAATAATTCTCGGAAATAGCATTTTGATTTTGCAGGGGCGGTTGAAACCGGAAGAAGAAACGCGGTTGATTGGCGACACGATGGCGATGATTGAACATGTGAAAGGTTTTAATGGAATTGAACTTGCGGTGATTTCTGGAAACGGCAACGAGGGAATTTTCGGGCGGATGAAAAAGGGTTTGATTAACGCGATTTCGCGAGGGGATTTGGGGGCAATCACAATAATCGGACCGGCGACAATTGTGAAAGAGATAAAGCGAAATCCTAAGAAGATTGAGTTGTTGTTGAATAAATAGTTTTCATCACAGATAAATTTATTAAGACGGTTTTATTAACATTGATAGGATTTTTAATCCAGAAGAAAGCTAAAAATGGAATACATCATTTCAGATAGAGACGCTGAAAGAGCCAGAATTTTGGGGATGACCCCTGAACAATTTCTGGAATACGAAGCTACAGTTTCTCAGGTGATAGCAGAAAAATCCGTGGGAGAGTTAGATCGCAGTAGACACCCTCCTCACCCTGGACGCAATCTCTGAGAATCCAAATCATTATCGCAATAGAACGCAATTAATTTTAAATACTGCGCATTCCTGTTTATTCTATGCCTCACCAGTGTGTTCATTGTAAGGAAATTTATCCGGCGGGAAGCAAGGAGTTGTTAGAGGGTTGCGGAAAGTGCGGGAGCCATTTCTTTTTTTATGTTCGGGACGACCAGTTGGAAAGAATAAAGGAAAACCCAATTGATATTCCTATTGAAGAAAAGGCGCAGGTGGAAAAGGACATTCGGGAAATGGCGGGAATTACCGACGAGACAGCTCCGGTGATTCTTGACATCGAGTCGGTTCGGGTTACGGGCGCGGGAAAATTCGAGATTGATTTGGCGAATCTTTTTAGCAAAAACCGTCCGCTGATTTACAAACTTGAAGAAGGAAAATATATTATTGATTTGGCGACGACGCTGAGCCGTGATTTGAAAGACTTGAAGGAAATTGTGGATCCTGATAAAAAGAAGTAACCCTCAAATATAAAAAGGCTTTTGATTTCTTTATTTTATGAAGAAAATGGATTCTATTGTTTCGGAAGTTTTGGCGAGAATTGAGCCGTCGAAAGAAGAGTTCGCGGAAATAAATGAAAAGCTCGGCGCGTTTGTCGAGGGAATTAAGAAAAGGATTGAAAAGCAGAAGATTCTTGCGGAGATTTTCGTCGGCGGGAGTGTTGCGAAGGGGACGCTGATAAAAAAGGATTTTTACGATGTGGATGTTTTTCTGCGGTTTGATAAAAAATATCCTGACGCGGAATTGTCAGAGATAGCTGCGCGGATTTTGGAAGGCGTGCAAAACTGCGAAAGGGTTCACGGTTCGCGGGATTATTTTCGCGTGCGTGTTGCTAAGAATATTTTTATTGAATTGATTCCGGTGCAAAAGGTGAAGAAGCCGGAAGAGTCGGGAAATATTACAGATTTGTCGTATTCGCATGTGAAGTATATTAATAAAAAACTTAGCGGGCAGATGCGGAAGGAAATTATGCTTGCGAAGGCGTTTTGTTTTGCGAACCAATGTTACGGGGCAGAGTCTTATATTCACGGGTTCTCTGGTTATGCGATTGAACTTTTGATTTATCACTACAAGAGTTTTTCGAGGTTTCTGAAGGGCATGGTGAAGATTAAGGAAAAAGAAGTGATTGACATTGAGAAGCATTATAAAAATAAGCAGAGGGTTTTGATGGACCTCAACGGGGCGAAACTTGAGTCGCCGATTGTTTTGATTGACCCGACTTACAAATCACGGAATGCTTTGGCTGCGTTGTCTGGGGAAACTTTCGAGAAATTCCAGAAAGTTTGCAGGGAATTTCTCAAAAATCCGTCGATAAAATTCTTTGAAATTCAAAAGACGGATTTGGCAAAGATTGAATCTGACGCAAAAAAGAAAGGGCAGGAATTTATTTTGCTGGAGGCGAAAACAGAAAAGCAGGAAGGAGACATCGCCGGAAGCAAACTTTTGAAATTTTACAATAATCTTTCTGAAGAAATAAGCAGATTTTTTGCGATAAAAAAGAAAGGTTTTAATTACAACGGGAAAAAATCTGCACGGTTCTTTTTTGTTGCCACACCGCTAAAAGAAATTTTGGTTGAAGGTCCGTCAATAAAAGATTCGCGAAATGTAAAGAGATTTGAAAAAGCGCATCCAGATTATTTTACAAAGAAAGGAAGAATTTACGCGAAGGAAAGAATTACGTTTGGAATTCGGGAATTTATGGGAAAATGGACGAAGAAAAATTCTCGGAAAATTAAAGAGATGTATGTTGAAGCGTTAGTGATTATTTAAGGAGTTTGCTCGAAAACTACCGGACTATAGCCTCCGAAACGGATCTTATCCCCTGTTGAAAGAATTGCTTGACAGGTATTCTCTCCAGAGTCTCTTGGAAGTCTTATTACACTTCCGTCTCTTCTGGAATAAATCTCTGTCGGATTTTTGGCGGAAGGATTGTGTCGAAGGACATAAGCTCCATTATGAAGAACAAAAATCTCCGCATGCGTGCGGGAAACTGTCATGAGAGGATCATGTGCAGAATTTGATCCAACTCTCTCTCCATCCTTTCCTCCTCCAAGGATAATATCCCCCTTCCTTGATCTTCCTATTGTCAAAACAGGTTTTCCCGAAAAGAGGTCCTCTAAATCATGTGTCATCCCTGCAGGAACGTCGGTTAATGTTGCTCCCATTTTATTTCTTCCCCATTGCTTTATCAAAGAGCGCGGCGAATGCCTGCGCGAAAAACTCTGAGTTTAGCCAGATTGCGATGTCTTCGTCGTCGGAGTTTTTTGAAACATAGAAAAGGATTTCTGTCCGGTCTACGATGAAGAATTTTGCGTCGATGTCCACGCTTTTGAATTTTTCTCCGAATTTTTCAGAGATTTGCTTGATTAAAGATTCGTCTCCTGAAAGAGCTATCTGAAGTTTGATGTTGTTCTTTTTTAGAATGTCAAAAGTTTGCTTGAAGAGTTTTGCTTTTGTTTTTATGTCTTCTGCACTTGTGCACACGATAACTTCTTTTGCTGCGTTTTGCAGAACTTCCCGAAGGTGGTTTGAGATGTTTGATTTTCCCTTGAGCGCTGCTGAAATGTCTTCTCTTTTGATGGGGTTTATCCCGCCTGTGTAAAGTTCTTCGAGTTGTGTGAATTCGTCGGTTTCTCTTATTTTTGAAAGGCTTACCATTCTTTCTTCTGCTTCGCTTCGGACATTGTTTTTTATTTTTTCAAGAATCATTTTTGGCTTTACGCCAAGATATTTCACAGGCTTTCCGATTTTGACAATTGCGAATCCGCGCTTTTCAAGTCCTTCGAGAACATCGTAAGTTCGCGAACGTGGAACTCCTGAAATGTCAGCGACTTCCCCTGCTGACGCGATTCCTTTCCCGAGCAAAGCCAACCAGACTTTTGTCTCGTAAACATTCAGGTCAAAGTAATCTTTGATTTTGTTTATTAGGTCTTGTTTGATTATCACTTTAAGTATTCTCCTCCGATGATTATTCTGTCTTTGTCCGGGTCGTAAATTATTCCTTCTCTCCCTTTCTTGAAAAACTCCCAACTAGCTCCGTAGAGACCATCAGATTCAAATCCTTCTTGGAGGATTCTTGCGAGGTTTGGTTTTTCATTTGTCATTTTCACTACTAGTAGCGAGTAGAAACGATTTATAAACCTTGTGGTGTGTTACTTTTTGATAGTGGGAACATTAGAAAAGTTTAAATAACCCAAAGATTGGGGGATAGTATGACAACAGTACTTGGACTAAGGCATCCGGATGTTAATGTGGGAGTATTAGTTGCAGACAGGCAAACTACTTCATTAAACCTCCAGACAGGTATTCCTAGTGGAAAAGATCTTGGAAGGAAATTATGGAAAAGTAAAGGGGAGAACTATTGTTTTGGGCATTCTGGAATGAGAGATAAAGCTCTTGAAGAGTTTGTGAAAAGATTCTCTGCAGAAGAATTTGATCTTCCAAAAATAACTAAAAGAGGATATTTTCCTGAACTAAGAAAGCTGAATGTAAAAAGGCTTGGAAGAAGAGTTCCAGAAAATGATAAAATCAGTGGATTCATTCTCGCTACGAGATTTGAGGGGATTGTGAAATTATACACTTGTTTTCCTTTAGGAGCTGTTGAAGAAAGAGTTTGGACTTCCACAGGAAGTGGAGATCCAAAAATAATAGAATACATGGAGGCTCAACGAGTGTTATCTGAAGCTAGAGATTATCTGGGGGATGGGCATTCATTAGAAGCGGGAAATATTATTAGAATAGGGCTTGAAGCTGTAAGAAGGTCGCAGATGCAAGATATCTTCTCACATGGTTTGGATATGATTGTTTGTACGCCAGAAGGAATAAAAGACCATCATACCGAGTTAGGAGATGATTTTGGAAAGAAACTAAAAAAAATTCAAAGACAATACAGGTCAAAAGATAATCAGCCAAAACCCGAGGGCGAGTAGAATCCCTGCTGTTATGTACGGCATCGCAGGATAAGATTTCTTTTTGTCACCATAAAACAAAAGAGAACACAGCCCGATTGTTGCTCCAGCGACAACAAACAGTGCGGGAATTATTCCGTAGAATTTTAAGAAAACTCCGGCAGTGATGAGTGGGAAAACTATGTCGCCTCCGCCGAGAACTGCGATATTGACTTTGATTTTTTTTGTCTTTAGTTCAGAAGGTTTCATATTTCTTATTTTTTCGCGAAGAGCTTTTGAAATTGACGGAATCATGAATCCTGCAAAAATTCGGAGTTTCTGGATTTGGTATTTTGCCATTTTTTGCATAATTCCTGAATGCCAAACCGCCCACATATCGTAGATAGAAATCAGGACGAGGATAATTAGAATTGTCCATATGTTGAAAATCGGGACGAAGACTGCGGAGATTCCGGGGAAGATGAAAATCTGGGCGAGGTTGTGACTGAGAATATTTCGCGAGTAAATTGTGGAGAGTGCGAGAGGAAGGGCGAGGAGGAGCGCGGCGAGAGGGGAATAATTAAACCGCGGAAGGATTGCGGTGAATGCGAGCCCGAGGGCGAGCATGATTACAAAGAAAAACCAAATCTTGAGAACAAACGACAAATCCATTTTAGTGAAAAACAAAAATAGGGTTATTGCTATTATGAATGCGAAAATTATAGAGACAAGCATTCCTGCAAAATCGCGCGAGGTTTCGAGTTCCGGAGTTTCCATCCCATAGGGCAAACCTTTTTCCCCAGACGAATACGAATGAATAACATAAAGCCCGATGAACTGCGCTAAGAGAAACATTATCAAAATAATCGCGGTGATTTTAAATTCGTGTTTCATGTGGGAACCTCTTTAATTAATCACGGGAAAAGTGTTTTTAAAATGAACTATCGCAATCTCAGAGTTTCGAGGGTTCGCGGAACCGTGGTTTCTGTTCGCTGTGTTTTGTAAAGTGCCGACGCAAGGTCGAGAGATTTTGAAACTTCGCCGTGATTGATTATAATTCTTTTTGGTTTCGGGCGCATGTTGTTGAAAAAATCCATGAGCTCGTTTCGTCCTGCGTGCGCAGTCAAGCCGTTGATTGTGTGAACTTCGAAATTCACTTCGACGATTTCTTCCCTTCCTTCTACAATCATTCTTGTTTGCTTTACTCCTTCCTGAACTTGTCTTCCGAGCGAACCGATTCCCTGATAACAGACGAAAACTATTGCGTTGTTTTTATTGCCTGCGAATTCTTTGAAATATTCAACTGACGCTCCGCCGACAAGCATACCCGATGTTGCGAGAACCACGCACGGTCCGCCTTCGACAACTTTTTTTCTTTCCTGCGGAGAACCAACTCTTGAGAATGTTTCTGACACAAACGGGTTGCTGTCTTGGAAAATTTCGTTGCGGACTTTCGCGCTTAAGAAATCTGGATAGGCTGTGTGGATTGCGTTGATGTCCCATATCATTCCGTCGATGTAGATTGGAATTTTAGGAAGTTTCCCTGTTTTCATTGCGTCTTCAAGAATGAGCATTGTTTCCTGCGCTCTTCCAAGTCCAAGTTCTGGGATAAGAATTTTTCCTCCGCGTTCGATTGTCTTGTTAACAATGTAAAGAAGTTCCTCTTCGGATTTTGTTCTTGGCGGGAGAATATCATCCCGAGAACCGTAGGTTGATTCTGTTACAATTGATTCGACGCGTGGGAAATTTGCGATTGCCGGGTCGAGAAGACGCGAGTGCCCATATTTGAAATCGCCTGTGTAGACAAGATTGTGTAATCCGTTTCCAATGTTGAGATGGACGATTGCACTTCCGAGTGCGTGTCCGGAGTTATACATTGTTAGTCTTACGTCGGGCGTGACGTCGGTGACTTCGTTGTAGTTTAAGCAGATTGAATGTTTTACCATTTCTTTTATATCTTTTGAGGAGAACAAAGGTGCTGATGCCTGCTTGTAGGCGACGCCAATAAAATCAAGGGAGAGCAGGGCGGCGATGTCGCGGGTTGGGGCGGTCATATAAACCGGGCCTTTGTATCCCATTTTGTAAAGATACGGCAAAAGTCCGACGTGGTCTAGATGTGCGTGACTTATGATAACAGCGTCGAGCTGGGCGATGTCAAAT
>CAYQLQ010000024.1:0-9105 GCA_964418495.1 Candidatus Woesearchaeota archaeon
AATATATGGGGTTCATATACTTGTTCATTGCCGCGTCCGAAGTCCGGTAGGTGAATCCTTTTTTCTCGAGGGTTTTTACTAAAGCAATCTGCTCTTTAATATGCTCTGTCGCCTTGCACCATATCCCCGGAGATTCAATATTAAGTTTTTTAAAATCCTCCTTAAATATTTTCAAATAATAATCCGCAATATCCTCCGCACGTTTTCCTTCTTTCATCGCAGCTTTCTCTATTTTATCTTCCCCTTCGTCCGCATCAGAAGTCAAATGCCCAACATCAGTAACATTAATTACATGAGTAACCTTGAATTTCTCATACTCTAAAACTTTTTTCAGAATATCTGCAAAAATATAACTCCTCAAATTTCCAATATGCTGATACCAATACACCGTCGGCCCGCATGTATAAATTCCAGCGCAACCTTTTTTCAAAGGCGTAAAAATTTCTTTCTTTCTCGTCAGCGTGTTATAAAGTTTCAATACCATTATTTCTCTAAGAAAAACTAATTTAAAAAACTACTTAATTATTTGGATTTAATCTCAAGGTCAATCCCTACAGTAGAACTATAAGTTCCTTTGCTGTCAGAAACATCTATAGAGTATCCAATCAAGCACGGCGGCGCGTCTTCAGGAATTGCGAATCTTACGAAAATTGGATATTCCATCGGCGTTCCCGCAGGAATAGAAATTCCTGCTCTTTCTTTTCCAAGCGCAATCAACGCCTCAGCATCAGTAAGTCTAAACGCATCAGGACAGCTCACTTCCATCGCAGTAATCTTATAAGAAAAAGTATCTTCTGTTTGTTTTACATTTCTAATAGAAAGTCCAAACCCGGAAGTATCTTTCCCTTTCTGAATCCGGATTATTCCTGTCGCAGGATAAACAACTACTTTCCTTTCCGAATTTTCAGAAAATAATTTATTTATTTCTCCTTTTACTGACTGGTCTATGCTGTCGATGTTTTCAGTCGCACCTGTGAAAATTTTGCTTATCAAATATCCGCCGAGAATTAAAACAACCGTCAGAAGAACGATTGTTACCAAAGTCCCCATCGTCATTTCCATCGCTGCTCTTCGGCTTTTCATTTTATGCAGAAATTCCTCCGACACCATACAACATCGAATATATTGTTACGCTGATTGTCGCAGCCAGCACAATTATTCCGAGAACCAGTCCGAGAATATTCATCTTTTTTGCTTTTCGCGATTCTTCAGATTTTTCGCCCCGGATTTTAACAAGCCCGATTATTGCGAGAATAATTCCAGCGAGCGGCGTGAAGAAAGCAAAGACTATACTGAGAATTCCAAAAAGGTAACCAACCGAACTTGAACTTATTTTGTCAACCATCTTTTATATTTAGTTTAATCTTTTTTGTTTTATAAATGTTTTCAATGGGGCCCCCGGCTCAAACCAAGTTTGAACCTACTCGTTTATTCTAAACTTCGCAGGGAGTCGAACAGTTCGACAGAAATGGGGCCCCCGGGAGTCGAACCCGGCACACCATGATCTTCAGTCATGTGCTCTCCCGCTGAGCTAGGGCCCCAGATTAAAAAGCCACGAAAATAAGTTTTTTAAATCTGTTGATGAAACTTTATAAAAGATATTTCCTTCTCTAATTTATGAAAAAGAGGTGGGGAATTCTCCTAACAGTCGCAGTTGTCGCGCTCGTCGTGTATCTCCTTTTGGGAATAGATTTCGTCGAAGTCTATAGCATTCTAAAAACTATCCAGCCGTTTTATTTTCTCCTCGCGTTTCTCTCGTGCTTTCTGAGTTTTCTCGTCTGGAATCTTCGATGGAAAAATTCTCTTCGTCCCGTCGTGAAAGGAAAATTCCGATATTTATTCGTCGTGCTTTTCGCTGGAATTTTCATGAACACAATAACTCCCGGAACAGGAATCGGAGGCGAGCCAATCCGCGCATACTATCTAAAAAAGAAATACAAAAAACCCCAAAGCAAATTCTTCGGTGCAATCCTCGCAGACAAAACTCTAAATCTCTCGGTCTTTTTTCTCTTCCTAATATTCTCCCTCATTTACATTCTCGCAATCCTAAAAATCCCATTTAACACAAAAGTTATTCTCCAAGGAGTTTTGATAATTCTCATTCTCGCGTTAATTATCTTCGCTCTCGCAAGATTCCGAAGCGCAAAACTTTTCCAAAAATTTCTCTTCAGCTTCGGTGCCATCAAAAATCGTTTTGCAGATTCGCAAACTCTCCATAAATATCTCAATACAAAACTTGGAAATGTAAAAACCACTTTCAAAAAAAACTTCCTCCATAAAAGAAGATTGCTCCTCGGAATTCTTCTCTCCGTCGGTGTTTGGCTTTTTACCTACCTCACTTCTTATTTTGTTTTCCTCGCACTCAATTTTCAAATCAGTTTTTTCTCTGTCATCGCAGTTGTTTCTGTTGGATATTTCGTAGGCGATGTCTCCCCAATCCCCGGAGGAATCGGTCTGATGGAAAGTAGTATGTTTCTCCTCTACAGTTCAATGGGAATCCCAAGCGCCCTCGCAATAGCAGTAGTTTTATTAAGCAGAATAATTTATTACTTTTACGCAATATTTATCGGAAGTTTAAGTCTGATATACCTAAGATTAAAATGAAAATTGGAGCACTAATCTGCGCGTATAACGAGGAGAAACATATTTCTGAAGTAGTTAGCAAGTCACTAAAACATTTGAAAAACGTAATCGTCGTCAACGACGGAAGTTCAGACAATACTTTGAAAGAACTTAAAAAAACAAAAGCGAGAATTATAAACTTCAAAAAAAATCAAGGAAAAGGCGTTGCGTTGCGAAAAGGATTTCAATATGCGATTCGCAATAAATTTGATTATCTCATTCTTCTCGACGGAGACAGCCAACACGACCCTGACGAAATTCCAAAATTCCTCGAGCAAATAAAAGCAGGTTACGATTTAATTATCGGAAGCAGAAAAAGAAGAGGTTCTAACATGCCGTATCTTCGGAGATTTACAAACTTTTCAACCTCCCTTCTTCTGAGCGCGAAAATGCGAAAATGGATTAAAGACACGCAATCCGGCTACCGCGCGATTAATGTAAAATTTTTAAAAAACCTAAATCTCCGACGGGAAAAATACGACCTTGAAACAGAACTTTTAATCAAAGTTATTCGGCGCGGAGCAAAAGTCACAGATGTCACAATCAAAACAATTTACGGCGACGAGAAAAGCTCGATAAATCCGGTTAGAGACACCGCGAGATTTTTAAGCCTCTTATTTTCAAAATGAAAAAATGGAATTTTAAAAACGAACTTGCGCGAAAAACCGTGCATCTTTTTTCTCTTACATTTCTTGTGATTTATATCCTCGTCGCGAAATTTTCAAACAAAACCCTCGCCCTAATGTCGCTGATTCTTCTCCTAGGAATTTTTTTAACAATTGAATTTTTCCGGTTAGTTCATAGAAGAAAAATTCCTCTTCTCCATATTTTTTGGAGAGCAAAAGAAAAAAACCAGCTGGCAGGAAATATTTATTTTTTAGTCGGAGTAATAGTTGTCTTCGCTGTTTTTGATTTTAAAATCGCAGTTTCAGCGTTGCTGATGACAACTTTCGGAGACATGGCCGCCGCCTTGTTCGGAATGCGTTTTGGAAAACACTGGCTCAAGTCAATTCCAAATACCGCGTGGGAAGGAATCTTTGCAGAATTCCTCGTCGACTTTGCAATCGGAATGATTATCCTGAAAAGTTTTCCAATCGCAATAATAATGGCGTTAGTCGCGACATTTGTCGAAACAGTTTTCACACACGCCGACGACAATTTAACAATTCCAATCTTCTCAGGATTCGCCGGGCAGGCTGTGGTTATTATTTCTAAATTTTTGTAAGTCGGGCCATAGGTCCGAGTAATTCTGAAAATTCAAATAAACGAGCAATCGTTAGCGAGTTTAAAGAATCTTTCACAGATTGGGAGTTGATTCTGTAAGAATCTGGTAGTAAAAATAACATAAGTCGGGAATAGGCCAGATTCTGTCTTTCTTCGTCGCCGAAGCGCGAACAGAAAGTGTTGACATTCAACTAAGCACCCAAAGGTTTGCACTCGCCAAGACAGCCGTTTCATCAAATCCTGCTTCTCAAAGTTCCACGCAAGTTTCATTACTCAAAGCAGACTGTGCCGTTTCTGTTCTGGAGCTACGCCTCGCAGCGTCGGGAATTTCTCCCCGTGGCGTTTTGTAGTGTCCGGACCTTCCTCAGAATCAATATCGTTATGCGACATTCACTCACTTAAGAGCCGATTCCGAAGTCAACTACCCGACTTACAAAAAAACCAAATTTCCCGGCTTTTTAAGTTTTACGGAATAAGCAAACTTCCAGAATAAGTTCCAACTTCTTCGTTACTGCTATCTACTAGTGTTACTTCACATTCCCAAGTTTCTCCAGAACTGAATTCTGTCGGAGCAATTAGATTATAATTCTTTTGGGAATCTAATCTAATCTGTTCAACAGAGAGGGCTTCTGAATAAATTCTTACCTCATCAACCAAACCATTAAACCAGCAGTCGTTGTTTCCCCAACAAGTTGTGGTGAGTGGCTTGCCCCCAACATCAATTGGAGCATAGATTGTCTGTGTAAGGACGCTTGTTCTTTTCTCCC
This sequence comes from Candidatus Woesearchaeota archaeon, assembly GCA_964418495.1. Lineage (GTDB taxonomy): Archaea > Nanobdellota > Nanobdellia > Pacearchaeales > GW2011-AR1 > CAYQLQ01. Next base: position 4,614 of record CAYQLQ010000024.1, read on the forward strand.
CTTTCTCAACTCCATTAACATATAATGTAGGCATCTTGTTATTGTAAACAATCGCAATATGTGCCCAGGAAGTTATTCCTGCAGGTCCTGTTCCTCCGTATCCCCATTGAACATCGCTGTTCCCATACCCTTCGCCATGGAGGAAAACCTGAACTCCGTTGGTCCCTACAGAAACTCCTGCTCCACGGTTTTCTCCCTCGTGTTTTGGAAAGAACAGCAGATTTTGTCCTTCGGTTAATCCGACATTCCATCCAAGTTGCTTTAGAATTATCGTTTCAGAAGGTTTTGCCCACGCCTCAAAGGTGAACGTATCGTGTATACTACTTGATTCTGCCCAGTCAATTCCTCCTGCCTCCCCGACAAATTCATAATACCCCCCTTTGATAGGATCGGAATTTTTCCAAACTGCTCCCCGTATTCTCCCATCATTCCCTTCTCCAGAATAATCTTTTGTAAATTCTCCATCTCCCGCGCCGTCTTCAAAAGGAAGAAGGACCTCTGCAAAACTCTCCCCGTCTTTTTTCCAGTTATAAATTTTGTAACAGTTAGTGCAGACAAGTTCTCCATCTTCTATTTCTGCTTCCAAATTTCCGTCACCATTAATAAAAACATTAACAGAGAATTCCTCCGGTGGCTCCGGCACTTCCGAACCGCTCCGTTCCCGCACTACAAATTTCTTTTCAATCCCGTAAAGTTCCTTGCCAGATTCTGTTTTAATCACAGGATAAATTTTCACACTAACAATCTCCCCACCATTAATTTCATCAGTCAAATCAAATTCAAATTTCTGAGAACCAAGCACATCCAAATCTGTGTCGCGCGTTTCAGAGTAAGTTTCTCCGTCGCTGGTTTCAAAAATAAATTTCACGCCGCTCAAATCCCCTTCTCCCGGATTTCTTCTTACTGTAACAACCGCAGAATTTTCCGTCGCTGAAAAATCCTTTGTCTCCAAATTCAGCGTCAGTTTTCCAAGATTAATTTCCTCCTTGTTTGATTCAATAAGATTGCTGACAACTCCCCATACCACCCCTATCGCAACGAGCACCAATAAAATTATTATCAACGAAGTCACAATTCCCGACAGCCCTCTTTTTCCCATCGAGAATTAACTAAAACAGAATATAAAAACTTAACTCAAAAGATTATTAAACATCTTCTGCGTTTTTCCAGAATGTCCGACGAGCACGCAAAAACAAAAGAGGAAATTCTGAAAGAATTGCGAACTTCTGAAAACGGTTTGACCAGCGAAGAAGCAGATGCCCGTCTGCAAAAATACGGAAAAAATATTCTAAAAGAGCCGTCAAAAATAAGACCCCTAAAAATTTTCCTCGAACAGTTTAATTCTTTTCTGATTTATATCCTCGTCATCGCAGCAGGTATATCTTTTTTAATTAAGCATAACCTCGACGGAATAGTCATCTCTGTTGTTGTTTTGGTAAATGCAGGAATCGGATTCACCCAGCAATACAAGGCAGAAAAAGCAATCGCAGATTTGAAAAAATTTCTTGTTTCAAAATCAAAAGTTCTGCGTAATGGAAGGCTTCTCGAAATCTCTTCTGAGGAAATTGTGCCCGGCGATATTCTCGTTCTATCTGCAGGAGATAAAATAAATGCCGACTGCAGAATTCTGGAATCTGAAAATCTTCAGACGAATGAAGCAATATTAACCGGGGAAAGTATGCCTGTTAGCAAATTTTCTAAAGTTCTCAATTTCAAAATCCCTCTTTCTCAAAGGTCAAACATTCTTTTTGCAGGAACGCAAATCTCGCGCGGAAGCGCAAAAGCAATTGTAATAAGCATAGGAATGAATACTTCTTTCGGGAAAATCGCCAAGACGCTTGAATCTATTGAAACCCAAGAAACTCCGGTTCAGAAAAAGCTCGACAAATTTTCGCGCCAAATAGGAATTATTATTCTTGTTCTCGTCGCTGGCGTTATGGTTCTCGGGCTGACAAAACATTTCGATTTAATGCAAATGTTTCTCACCTCGGTTGCCCTCGCTGTAGCCGCAATTCCCGCCGGCCTTCCCGCAGTTCTCGCAATTTCTTTCGCAATCTCTTCAAATATACTTGCGAAACGAAACGTAATCGTGCGAAGATTGCCGGCAGTGGAAAGTCTCGGAAGCGTCACTGTAATCTGCTCCGACAAAACAGGCACAATCACCGAGGAGAAAATGGCCATTCAAAAAATCTTCGCAAACAACCGGCTTTATTCTTTTCAAAATAAAAATCTTTTTCTAAACAACAAAAAAATAAATCTCGAGGGGCATAAAGAACTTTCCCATTTGCTAAAAACAAGTATCCTTTGTAATAACGCAAGGTTCGAAAAAATCGGCGAAGGCAATTATGAACTTATTGGAGACTCAACCGAGAACGCGCTTCTTTCTACTGCACTGGATTTGGGATTAAATAAAAAAACTCTTATTGAATCTGAACCGAGCCTTAGAAAATTTGAGTTTGATTCGTCGAGAAAAATGATGTCTGTTCTTAGAAAAACCAAAAACGGGAAAATTCTTTATTCAAAAGGCGCGCCGGAAAAAATTCTCAATCTTTCATCTTTTGAATTAGTTCAGGGGAAAATAAGAAAATTAACTGAAAAAAGAAGAGAGGAAATCAGAAAAGTTTTAACCGGCATGGAAAGCGATGCTCTTCGAACTCTTGGATTCGCGTTTAAAAAAATCTCTTCCGAAAAAGATGTATCTGAAAACAATCTTGTTTTTCTTGGATTTGAAGGAATGATTGACCCGCCGAGAAAAGAAGTTAAATTCGCAGTAGAAGAATGCATTCGCGCAGGAATAAATGTGAAAATGATAACCGGCGATTCTGCAATAACTGCTTTTGCAATCGCAGAACAAATAGGGATAAAAGGAAAACTCGTAACTTCAGAACAACTTGAAAAAATGAGCGACGACGAACTGAGTAAATCCTTAAGCGAAATCGCGATTTTCGCAAGAGCAACTCCGCATCAAAAATTGCGAATCATAAAACTTCTCCAGCAAAATTCAGAAATCGTTGCAGTAACTGGCGACGGAGTCAACGACGTCCTCGCATTGAAATCTGCCGACGTCGGAGTTGCGATGGGAAAAAGAGGAACCGATGTAGCGCGCGATGTTTCTGACATTGTTCTCGTCGACGACAATTTCGCGTCGCTTGTCGAAGGAGTAAAGCAGGGAAGAAAAACTTACGACAACATAAAAAAATTCACAAAATATTTTCTTGCAGTAAACTTCAGCGAAATTTTCCTAATCATAATAACTCTCGCGTTTATGCTTCCCCTCCCCCTTCTCCCGCTCCACCTTCTCTGGATGAATCTAATCACCGACGCATTTCCCGCGCTCGCGCTCGCATTTGAAAAATCCGAAGACGTTATGAACTCTAAACCGCGGACTGAAAAAAACCTTCTTCACGGAATTTGGAAATTTATTATTTTCGCAGGAGTTATCGCACTCCTCGCAGAGTTAGTAATTTTTTTAATCGGACTAAAACAGAATCTTCCAATAGAAGAAATCCGGACAATTGTTCTCACGACGGGAATTTTCTTTGAGCTGTCTTTTGTTTACGCGTGCCGTTCCGACAAATCAGTTTTCAAAAAAGGATTCTTTTCAAACAAATGGGTGAACTACGCGGTTTTATTCGCCGGAGCCCTCCACGTCGCGCTCATCTACACACCTCTCGCCGGAATCTTCGGACTTGTTCCACTTACATTAAAAAACTGGATTTTCCTTCTGCCTTTCGCAGTTTCAGGACTTGTAATCTTAGAATGTTGGAAATTTATTAAATCAAAATTTTCACAATCCAAAAAAGAGTAAGAATAAAACCCGCGCCGAAAATGCAACCAGTTATTTTTGATATCGACGACGAAAGTGCGGTTCGTTTATTTTCAAATTTTCCTTTTGTGACTTTTTTAGAAACATAACCCTCGAAAAATCCACTCACTCCGTCGGCAATTGTGTTTCCCGCGACACCTCCAAGTATCGCTCCTGGAACACCCCCGAACACTCCGCCAAGAATCGCAGAAGAAATTAGCAGAACATTATCAACAAAACCAAAAACCAAATCCGGATACGCTTGTCGAATTTCTACTCCAAAACCTTTCATAAAAATCAGACCTAAAATTCCAACCCCAAAAAACACCGGCCCGATAAGATTTTCTTTCTGAATAAAATAAACACTCACAGCGACGACAATCACAGATAAAACAATCAAACTTGCGAAGCTCTGATAAAATTTATACTTCCTGAAAAAGTCCCTCTTCATAAAAATATTATTTAAACTGAATATAAAAATCTTCTTATTTCAATTTCAAAAAATAAGCAGTAGAAGAGAAACAATACAGTAAAGCTTTTAGTAGTTCTATGCTGAATCCGTCGCCGAAGCTTCGGAATTACACAAGAACTCTATCAACGTCATCTTCTATGACGGCCTTAGTTGTCTCGTTTTGCGGACTATTTCGAGCTTAGATTCATTCTGCTCTTATTCGTACAGTGCGTTGC
>CAYQLQ010000025.1:0-8837 GCA_964418495.1 Candidatus Woesearchaeota archaeon
TTGGTAAGCACTAAGCTAACAGGTCCTAAACCTGTCCCGTTTGACCACTCCGGCACTCCCGCATTATTTAAGGTGCTGGACACGCCGAAGGAATTCTCCATCCGGCACTCCCGCGTTCTTTTCTTCGGGATGACGGACATTCTATATAAGGTTTCCATCCGGCACTCCCGCATTAGGTGAAATAACCAATAGAATTACTTGTCCCATATCCTTTTAAAATTTTCCAGAACTAAAGTTTCTTCGCGATTCCTGCCAAATCTTTTTTCAGAAAATCTATTGCAGATTTGAAAATATTATCAACACTCATTTGCCCGAAAGATTCCAGCGTTATCACCAATTCGTCTTGCGGAGTAACTTCGGCACTTTTGTCAATCTTTTCGCAGATTCCCTCGCAGATGTCCCCGATTTCTTCTTTTTTATCGTCGGTGATAATGAGTTTATCGCCCTTCTCTTTTATTGTTGCGTTCGGGCACAATCTCTTAACATCCTCCAAAAATTCTTTTCCCATTGCGATTTCAGAAATGTTTCTATAGAACATTAAGCCTGGAGAAAATTTAGAATGCTCGCTTCCTTTTCCCAAAACCGCCTCCGCGACAATTTCCATGCTCTGCCCTTTGCTAAGAGAAGTAATTGGAATATTCTTGTAAATAACTTCTGCGCCTCCTGTGAAATCCCCAGAATAAACATAACCTTCTCTGTCGACGGCGAGTTTCATTTTGATTTTGTCGCCTTCTTTCATGCTTTTCTCGGTTTTAAGAGGAATCAATCCAATCCGGTGCGCGATGGTTTCGTCATAAAGCGACGAATCGTTTTTGGAGATGTCCACTTCTTCAACCGCAAGCACAGGAACCTGTCCTAAATATCTTCGTATTGCATTCGCGACGCTCTCGTCGATATTCGCCCTGAACACCAGCGAGTCATTGTTTTTTTCTATTAATTCCATTTTATATGTTTGAATTTTGCACTTTTAAATTATTCTATGGGCGTCTTCCTCTTCGTCCGCCCTTCACTTTCGGCCCGCCCCGAGGACTTCTCGTCGTGTCGAGGATATTAAGAACTTTGAATCCTTCTCGGGAAAGGCTTTTGATTATTGCGTTCGCACCAGGGCCCGGCGCAGGATTTCTCGTCTTCGCGCGTATTCTGACATAAAGCGATTTAACTCCAAGCTCTTTCACATTCTCGCTGATTTTTTTCGCAATAAACATCGCAATCGTCGGATTCGCTTTCAGACGACTGTGCTTTGTCACCATGCCCCCAGTAACCTTCGCCAGAGTTCTCCCTGACATATCTGTAACATGAACAATTGTATTATTAAAAGAGGTGTAAATATTCACAACAGCCTCGGCTTCAGGAAGTTTCTTCACAACTTTCTTTTCTTCTTTCGGCGCTTCAGCAACTTCTTCACTCATTTTTTTCCTCCGAGGATTTTTCTTTTTTTACAACTTTCTTTTTCATAGGTTTGAGAGTTAATTTATTCTCAAGAGTAACCGGCACAATATACGACGGGCTATTTACTGATTTGCCGTCGACAAGAACTTTTTTGTGGACAATTATCTGTCGCGCGGTTTTAAGAGTCAGGGAAAATTTCTTCGCGACAATAGTCTGCAATCTTCTTCGAAGATAATCTTTTTTCTCCAGCGAAAGAATATCTGCGATGGAGTTAACTTCAAACCCGACAGTTTTAAGTTGCCCAAACAATTTTTCCTGTTCGTCAGGCCCGGCAGAAATAAGTTTCTTTGCTTTCTCTCGCATTACTTTAACTTTTGCTTCGGCCATCCAAATTTCTTTTTTATTTTTAAGTCCGAAATCTTTCACAATTCCAACTTCTTCGTCGATACGCGTTTTGTCAAAGGGTCTCTTCGGTCGCGAATATGTCTTGTGTTTTCTTTTCATTATGGCGCCTTCATTTTCTTTTTAATTCCAGAACCTTTCTTTCGATTCTTTCTAAAGTGACTTCTCGTTCTTTGTCCTCTCAAAGGAAGTCCTGCGGTGTGCCTAACCCCTCTGTAACTTTTTATTTTCTTAAGGATTTTAATATCAAATTCTTTTCTTAACTCTAAATCACTTCCAACCAGATGCCTATCTTCGCCGGTTTCCAAATCTCTTCGCCGATTTACAAGGTGGCTAGGAATCTGAGGGTTCTTCGCAAATTCAGAAATTATTTTTATCTGCTCGTCGGTAAGCGCACCGATTTTGGTGTTTTTATCCAGCTTCAAAACTTTGCAAATCGCGTTGGAAATAGCCCAGGAAATTCCTTTAATTTTCGTGAGCCCTGCGTAAAGTTTCATTTTCCCTTCTATGTCTTTTGACATAATTCTAACTATTCTGTCTTCTCGATTTTCTTTTTTAGGTTCTTTGGTTTCCATTTTATTCTGTGAATAAGTTGTATCTTTCCTGATTTGTCATTTCCTGGAAAATTCTTTTCTCTACTGCCTTTTCAGGATCCGGAAGATTCGGCACGCGGGATTTCATGTCCACGAAAGATTCAAACGGTTTTTCTTTCCGCTGTTCAAGAATCTCGCGCATGTGCTTTTTTCCGATTCCAGGAAGAAGTTCAATCTGATGCATTCTTTTGTTAATCGCTTCTGCCCGGTTGAAAAATTCAACGAAATCTTTCTCTTTCTCTTGAACAACTCGTTTTATAAATTCTTCTAATTGCGCTTTCGCCGACTCTGTGAGCTTTTCCCGATGAAGTCGTCCAAGAATGTAATAAATTTTATCCCGTTTACCCTCGCCAATGTAAACTCTTTCGCCGGTTTCAAGACTAATTCCTCGTCGGGGCACAAGTTCCAAAAGAACAAGCTTCTTCTCGCCCACAGCCTGAGCTACAGGCATTATCTTTCCCTCCAAGGGATATCCGTTTGGAAGATATTCTAAGACTATTGCGTATTCTTCTTTTTCCATTTTGTTTATTTGAACTCTTTGGCAATTTCAAGTATTTTTTTGGTTTCATCCTCGTCAAGGCTTCCGCCAGCAAAAATTTTGTTTAACTCGTCGGAATTTTCAGGAAGCATGTCAATAATTTTTGCGATGTGCTCGTCGCGTAGTTTTATCAAATCCAAATCTTTAAGTTTCTTTTTCATTTCTTCTGCTCCTTTTGCATCAATCTTCACGAACTTTTTGATAAACGCGAGTGCATCTGCTCCCCGTTCGTCTTTCTTGTCAAGATACTTTGACGCTTCTGCCATGCTGAGGATTTCTGTGTTTTTTATCATTCTATTTAGAGGATTCTATTTTTTTTAAATGTACTGGCTCAAGGATAAATTCCTTGTCTTTGCCCTGCGTGTTGATTGTAACCACATATGCCCGCCCTTTTTTACATTTTACAATTCCGGTGCTTCCCTGAATTCTCTTCGGCGAACTAGAAGGAATCGCAGGTTCACGCACAACAGCGACGCTGTCGCCTTCTGTCAGCTTCTGAAAGTAACGGCTAAACTGGACTTTTCCGCGGGTTCGCATAGGCTTTCGTTTTGTCATAAATAACCGAGAAAAAATCTATTTAAAAAACTATCCTTTTATTCTATTTCTCCGTATGCAATCCCTTGAATTATTCTGCGTCTATTCCTGCTGTCGACGCGAGCGGGGCTGTGTGACACAAGTCTCCCTTTTCCCGAGCCTCTTCCATATTCCGGACGATGGTGTTGAACATTTTTTCTCCCCACACCTTTTTTCCGCAAACATCACAGAAATCTATCACGCACGAATCTTCAATAGCAACACTGCAATAGATACATTTTTTCACCATTTTTAATTTGACTTGTTTCAAAATCAGAAATAGTTTTTAAAGATTTAGTTTGACTGCGCAGTTACTCAAAAGATATACTCGTGGTAAAATTATTCATACCTCAACGCTTCAACAACACTTGTCTTGCTTGCTTGCCATGCAGGAACCAATCCCGAAACAACACCTGTTAAAAATGCAAACGCGAGACACCCGACAACTAGCCACCAAGGCGCGCCGATTCGCAAAAGATTCGTGCCCAAACTTTCAACTGCAATATATTCTATAATTTTTCCAATTCCATAACCCAGCACAACTCCGATAATTCCCCCGACCAACCCGAGCAACCCGGATTCAATTATAAAAATAAGAAGCATGTCTTTGTTCTGCGCACCGATTGCTTTCATCACGCCAATCTCGCGCGTTCGTTCTATCACCGAAGTATACATTGTATTCGCAATTCCAATTCCTCCGACAAACAAAGATATCGCCGCGACTCCAAGAAGGAACCCTGTGATAATTCCAAGAATATCTCCGACGCTGTTCAGCAATTCTTCCGGTGTAAGAATCGTAAAGTCTTTTGTTTTTTCAGTCACGCCGCGAAAACTCAACAGTCGTTTGTTTACTTTTTCTGCGACATAATTTATATCTTCTCCCGCATCCACCTGAATAAAAATTTCATCCACCCGGTTTCCAACATTGAAAAGTTCTCTGAACGAATCGTCCGACATGTAAATATTTTGGTCGTCTCCAGGATTTCCAACAGATTCTAAGATTCCAACAACGCGAAAATCTTTCCCGTTAATTGTCATCGTGCTACGAATCCCAACTTTCTTCCCGAACAAATCAGGAGAAGCATACAAACTTCCAATCATAATTTCATTAACATCGCCCTTCTCAAGATTCCGCCCCTCCATCGGAACCAGATTCGCGCTCTCTGCGATTATTTCAAAAACTTTCATATCGTCCAAAGGAATTCCTGCAACCATATAGTAACGAGTCTTTCCGTTAAATTCAATCTGTGCGTTTCCGACGGTAAAATAAGTCACAGCAGAAATCCCGCTTACTTTTTCAATCGCATCTGCGTCTGCAATTGTAAGCTCCACAGCCCCCGAAGTTCCAGGCGCGCCCAACTGCCCCCTCGGCATAACAAAAAATTTATCTGTTCCCAAAAGCCGAAACTGTTCTTCCACAGCGTTCTGCAAACCCAGCGACAAACTTATCAAAAGAAATATCGTCGCAATCGAAACGAAAATCCCAATCATCGTCAGCCAACTTCGCAGTTTTCTCTTCCGCAAATTCCGCCCCGCAAGAATAAAATAATCTTTTATCATTTCCTATGCCTCCTCGCAATATTCTCCAAAGAAGCTTCAACTACTTCATAATCTTGTAAACTATTTATTCCAGAATACATTGCCCTAATACTTTTTCCACTGACAAATCTACTTGCTGAGGGGTTGGTGCTTCTCTCCCCCATTAATCTTCCTCCACTCGCACTCGCACTCTCACGTTCTCTCCTAAGTGCGAGGACATACGCCCTTCTCCAAAAAAACACTCTGTTCCAAAATCCTCCTTCAAGAGATAGAGGATAACTTTCTAATCTAAGTATGCTGGAATCCGCCAGAGTTTTCTCGCTCTCGATTGTCATCGTCTCAAAGCCTCAACAACATTTAATTTGCTCGCCTGAATCGCCGGAAGAATTCCAGATAAAATACCGACGACAAATGAAAATGAAACCGCACCTAAAAGTAGCGGATAGGAAATTAGAACCCGCATTTCAATTCCAATAAAATTTCCGACAATATAAGAAACTCCGTATGAAAGCCCCAAACCGAGCGATGCTCCAATAACTCCTCCGACCAAACCGAGTAGCCCAGATTCAATTAAAAAAATCAAAAGTATGTCTTTGTTCTGCGCGCCGATTGCTTTCATCACTCCGATTTCTTTTGTCCGTTCCAAAACAGAAGTATACATTGTGTTTGCGATTCCAATTCCCCCGACAAACAAAGAAATTCCCGCGATTCCTGAAAGAATCAAATTGATTATATTCAAAGTGAGATTAATTGTCTCGACACCCTGCAACGGCGTCTGAACCGAAAAATCCTCTTCGCCTGCTTTCAATCCTCTGTCGCTCCGCAGTTTCCTTTCAAGATTTTTCGCGACATATTCAATATTTGAATTTTCATAAACCTGTGCGACAATAATATCAAACTCGTCCCCAATATTCAGAATCCGTTTCAAATCATCTTCCATCATAAACACGACGCTGTTTGTCTGAAAACTGCTGCCTTTTTTCAAAATTCCAACAACTTCAAAATTTTCTCCCTGAATCTCTAAATTAGAACCAACGCGAATCGGTTTTTCAAAACTGTCGTCGGTGAAATCATTCCCAAGAACAACTTTGTTTTTGTCAGACGCTTCAAGAAATCTTCCTTCCGCCATTTCTAGATTCATAGAATCAGAAATCATCTGGATTTTTTCTCTGTCGTTGTGAACACTCACCACATATTGAAACTTCGCGACTTTGTTGTATTCGACTTTTACCATTCGGATAAGGCGTGTGAGCGTCTGTTTCACTCCACTGACACTTTCGATTACTTTTACATCGTGCTCATCAAGTTTCCTTACAACCGTGCTTCCCGGCGGACCAAAACCAGTTCCGGAATTTTGAATAATTAATTTGTCAGTATCCAGCGTCGAGAACTGCCCTGTCACAGCATCCTTCAACCCCGCGCCAAGAGAAATCAACGCAACCACTGCAGCGATACCGATAAAAATTCCAAGAATTGTCAGCCAGCTTCGAACTCCGCGATGCTTAATGTTTTTAAAAGCCAGAGCAAAATAATCGAACAGCATGGATTACTCCCCCGCTCGTTCTCGTCGCTTCCTCGCTTTTTTTATCCGTCTCCAGATATACCAGATTCCTAAAAGAATTATCGCGATAACAACATAAAGACCGGTGTTGCTCTTTGAAATTAATCCGAGTTCAAGTGCTTTTTCCTGCGAATAAACTCCGACAGGGAGTGTGATTGTCTCGAGGTGTTCTGCATTGTCAAAATCTTTGTAAGTAATAATCGCAGTCAAACTCGCAGTTGTTGATTTGAAAAGCGCATCCATTGTCGCAAGTTCAAAATCATCTGAACGGACGCTTCCGATATATTCTTCTCCGGTTCCAAGAATTTCAAGCCCGCTCGCCGACGCAATTTTAACATTAACAAAACCAATATCTCCTAACCCTGAATTAATTATTTTCACAGAAACTTTTCCTTTATGCCCGACAATGTTGTTCTCGCTTTCCGCAGAAAAACTCAACTCGGTTTTCGCACCGACGCTGATTCCGAAAGTCCCGCTCTTTGTCGCTTCTGTTCCGTTTTGTCCAACCCAAACAAGACTATAAGGAATATTATAATCTCCTGGCGAAGTATCTGCTGCCGCCTTCAAAACAAAATTAAAATTCTCGCTGTCGTCCTCGTCAATTGTGTCCTCGCTGTCCTCTGAACTTCCCACAGTCGTGAATTTCGTGTTCTCAAGATTCAGCGTAAGCGAGACATCATCCACATCTTCGTTGAGTGTGTTCTTCACAGAAACTTTCAAATCCGCGCTTTGTCCAGGATAAAGATTCTCAGAGGTAACAGAATCCACCACCATTGCTGACGCAAAACTTGTCAGTAAAATTAACATTCCCAAAATCGCGAATATGTTTAAGGTTTTCATCGTGTATTTTCTTCGCAAAAAACATTTATAAATCTTTCCGTTGTTACTCTTTGTAAGTAAAAACAGCCATCAACAAGAAATCGTCGTTCTCTTCCATTTGCCGTTTGTTCTCTTTTCAACATATTCTACTTTCCCATCGCGGATTGAATAAATCGTCTTCGCGTGTTCCCTCGCCAAATCCGGGTCGTGCGTAACCATAATTATTGTTTTTCCCTCGTTGTTGAACCTCGTCAGAAAATCCATAACCTTCTCTCCGGTTTTCGTGTCAAGATTTCCTGTCGGTTCGTCAGCCAGAATAACCTCCGGGTCGTTCGCAAGAGCTCGCGCAATCGCAACCCGCTGTTGCTGTCCCCCTGACAATTGATTAGGATAATGTTCTGCCCGGTCTTCCAAATCCACCATCTTCAAAATCTCGTGCGCCCGCGCCAATCTTTCCTCTTCGGGAATTTCCTGAAACATCATCGGCAACGCAACATTTTCCACCGCCGTGAGATTTGGAATAAGATTAAACTGCTGAAAAATAAAACCAATTTTCTTCCCGCGAATTTGTGCAAGTTCTGACTCTTCAAGATTCTCAATATTTTCTCCGTCAAGAAAAATGTCTCCTTTTGTCGCGTAATCCAAACTTCCAGTGAGATTCATCGACGTGGACTTTCCCGAACCCGACGGCCCCATTATCGCAACAAAATCCCCTTTCTTGATTTCAATGTTAACACAATCCAACGCCTTCACCAAATTCTCGCCCATTCGGTAATACTTTGCAACTTCCTTCAACTCAAGAATATTTAGGGATTCCATTTACGCGGGAACCCTCATTATATCTGCATTCGTTGGATGTACTGGATGGGAAGCAATAACAGAAACGAAATTTCCATGAACTGCTTTATTCCCAAAATCAAATCCTATTCTTAAAATTGGTGTTCCTCCAAGCCTCAATCTTTCAACATCGAGTCTCCCTGGAATGGGTCTTTCCACCCCCAACTCTCTTCTAAACTTTTGATACAATTCAACCATCTTTACTCTGCTTCCTAAAACAATCCCTCTAAACTGGGGGATATCCATATCCCCCAATAAGCCATCTCTAACCATCGCCTCTACCATCGCAATTCCTGCTTGAGAAGCACACAGATGTAAACCCCTTGGGGTGAAATAATTAAATTGGTCCCCCCTTACAACTGGAGGCTCCCTCACATTAAAATCAAATGTCGCCCAATATCCTCCAATCCCCCTCCCAAAATCAGGATTAGTTAGAGCCATATATCCTGGAAGATAAATTTCGTCCGCTAAAAAATCAAATGTTGTTTTCATCTTCTATCTATTTTCCCAATCAGATAAAAACCTTTATAAAGCTTTTTGATACTAAAAGATAATGATAATTCCAGTAAGATGTTTTTCATGCGGA
>CAYQLQ010000026.1:0-8721 GCA_964418495.1 Candidatus Woesearchaeota archaeon
GGCTACGTCGTGAAAACCGCGCTGAAATTTGGAGCAGAATTCAGGGTTTATGAAAAAGGCAGCCGCCCCGGACAACGACACGCGAAGTGGATTGTGTTCACAGACCACGAATCAAACAAACTCACATGGCACGATTTCTCCGCGAAAAACCGAATCGCACATTCAACAAAAAAGAAACTCCTTCTCGCGATCGTCGACGAAGAAGGCGATGTTTCCTACTACGAAGTCAGCTGGATGAAAGTATAACAATATTTATAACTCCCTTAATTCTTTTTTATTTATGCCAACTCAAGACACCTCTGCAATAAAAGAAAAAATAATTTCATTCCTAAAAACCAACGGCCCAGGCTTGCCTGTCCAAATCGCAAGACAAATAGATATGAGCCCGCTCTTCGCATCCGCGTTTTTATCCGAACTTCTCGCTGAAAAAAAATTAAAAATCAGCTCTATGAAAGTCGGAAGCTCACCACTTTATTTTCTTCCGGGGCAGGAGAATCTTCTGGCAAACTTTTCGCAATATCTTAAAAGCCGGGAAAAAGATGCGTATGAAATTCTAAAAAATAAAAAATTCCTAAAAGACGCAGAACAAGAACCTGCAATAAGAGTCGCACTGCGAGCAATCCGCGACTTCGCAATCCCGTTCCGAAGAAAAGAAGAAATACATTGGAGATACTTCATAATTCCTGAATCAGAATTTCCCTACGAAAAGGAAGAACCCCGAAAAGAAAATCCTCCTGAAGAGATAGTCGAAGATTCCAAGGAAGAAGACGAAAACCCTTCTGAAGAAAAACCAAAAAAACTGGAAATTTTTGACAATACAAAAAAAGAACTCCCTAAAAAAAATCCTACAAAAAAAAAGAAATCAAAAAAAAGTTCTTCTAATGGAAATGAAAAATTCTTCAATCAAGTCAAAGAATTCCTGAATGAAAAAAACTTCGAACTTCTGGACATTGAGAGTTTTAGCAAGGACGAAATCTCTCTAAGAATAAGGGCGCGGGAAAAAGAACATTTACTTCTGGCGTACAAAAAAAAGAGAATCTGCGAAGAGGATCTAATCAAGGCGAACAAAAAAGCGTCGGAAATGAATCTTCCCTATATAGTCGCATGTTCGGGCGAACCCCTCAAGAAAGTAAGCGAGTTCGTCGACGCCGCGAAAAATCTCTCTACAATAGAGAAAATAAATCCTTAACTCAAAAGCTTTAAAAACTAATAAAAAAGTAAATTCCCATGGGAAAAATAAAAACTCGGCTCATCAAGAGAACAGGGAAAAACCTAGAAGACAAAGGGATAGATTTCAGTGAAAGCTTCGAGAAAAACAAAAAAATCCTCGGGAATACAATGCCAAGTAAAAAAGTAAGAAACCAGATTGCAGGATTCTTGTCTCGCCGAAAAAAACAAGAAAGAAAAAAGCAGGAAAAAATAGAACAATCTCTTAAAAAATAATTACTTTTTCTTTTTCAAAATAATTTTTATCTCCTCGAGATTTCGGTTCATTTTCTTCATCTCTTTGGATTTTTTATTATTAAGAATCATATTGACAATTCCGAAAACAATGTAAAAAAGGAGAATTCCCCCGAGTGCCTGAAGAGTTTTAATCAACGGGCCGAGATTTTCTACAACCGAATCTGTAAGCACCTCTGTAACCATGAAGAATCAAAGAAAAAAGAGTTTAAAATTGTTTGGATGAAAATAACTCATTAACTAAAATCTTTTAAAGCGTTTTTTTCTTGTAATCTCGACTGTGTAGCTCAGTGTTAGAGCGCGGCTCTCATGAAAGTAAAGCTTTAGGCTTTTCATTGTCTAAAATCAGTTTGATTTGAGACAGGCCGAGGTCGGGAGTTAAATTCTCCTCACAGTCATATCAAATTAATCCTCTCCCCTCGCACAATCTTGCAGAACACACAATCTTCAGTCAGTAAAAAATAAAAAATAAAAAGTTTAAAAATCTATCGAATCAAATATTAAATTAAAAATAAATCAAAAAAGAAGTTTCACACTATCTCTTCTTTTTCTTTTTAGCTGCTTTCTTAGCTGGCTTCTTCTTTGCAGCTTTTTTCTTAGCTGGCTTCTTCTTTGCAGCTTTTTTCTTTTTTGGCATTGTAAATCACCTCGATTTAATTAGATAGATTAAGAATTAAAAGTTTAAAAACTCTTCGGTAAATTTTAAAGTTACAAAAATCAAAATAAAAAATAAAAATTCACCGTCGACAAATCAAAAAAATAAAATCACGAGAATATTCCAAAAAAGCAAAATTCCAAGAGTTTATTGAAAAATTTTAAGAAATTGATTTTCCTGCATCTTCAAAATTCAATTTTCCACTGATTAATTTTCTCAGAGTTTCTTTTAATTCAGAAATTTTAACGCGAATTTGTTTAGTAGTATCTCTGTCCCTTATTGTAACATCTTTCTTCTTTTTGGAATCACCGTCGATAGTAATGCAAAACGGTGTTCCGATTTCATCATTCCGTGCGTAACGCCTTCCAATACTTCCGGATTTATCATAAACTACATTCCATTCATCGTTAAGAATTTCAAAAACTTCTTTAGCAATTTTTTCAAACTCTTCAGATTTTACAATCGGAAAAATCGCAGCTTTAATCGGTGCGAGCCCCGGATTTAATTTCAGTACAACATTTCCTCGACTCTTATCATACACATACGCTTTTGTAAGCGCCGCCAAAAAAACCCTCCCCATTCCAAAAGTTGGCTCAATCACCCTCGGTAAAACCTTCTTTCCATATTTCTCATCAAAAATTTCCATGCTCTCCCCACTTTCTTTTTCATGCTGCCCCAAATCATACTGCCCCCGATTCGCAATTCCCGCGACCTCCTTGCTTCCAAAAGGATATTCATAATCAATATCAAACGTCGCAGAACTATAATGCGACAACTCGCCCTTCGTATGCTCTCTCACTTTTATTTCATTCAATCCCAAACTCTCAAACCAAAGAACCTGCTCCGCAAGCCAATACGCGTGCCACTCATCAAGTTTTTTTCTTTCCAACAAATTCCCAATAACAACTTCCTTCAGAACACTATCTCCTTTTTCGTGCGTTTCAGCGTCGAGAAATTTAATTTTAACTTTCAAATGCTTTTCATCAAGAATCTCGCATTTCAATTCTTCAGGATTAATAAAAAATTCAAACTCCCCAATATGAAATTCCCTCGAACGAAACAAGAAATCTCGCGGCGCAATTTCATTTCGAAAGCATCTTCCAATCTGCGCAATTCCAAACGGAAGATTTTTTCGCGATGTCTGCTGAATCAATTTAAAATCCATGAACATTCCTTGCGCAGTTTCTCCTCGAAGATACGCATCCTCCGCATCAAGTGCTCCGACTTTTGTCTTGAACATCAAACTAAATTCCCCTTTTACATCGTACTCTCCCCCGCACTCGCACTTCACTTTTCCAACTTCGCTTTTATCAATTTTCGTCGCCTTCTTACACTTCTTGCAAATCACAGCGACGTCATTAAAATTTTCAATATGCCCCGACGCCTTCCACGTCCGCGGATGCGAAATAACACTCGCGTCCATTCCAACAACATTCTCTTTCTGACGCACAAAAAAATTCCACCACTCGCTTTTAATATTATTAAACAACTCAACCCCTAAAGGACCAAAATCCCAGAACCCCGCAAAGCCCCCATAAATATCCGAACTTCTAAAAATAAATCCTTTCTGCTTACAAAAAACCGCAAGCTCCTCTACGGAAATTCTGCTCTTCTCCTCGTCGATGTCTGCCTTTTTTTCTTCCATCTTAATTTCTCCACCTTGTAACTTCTTAAATTTTTCCTCCGCATCCTTCCGCGTCTTTCCAAGATACGCAACCGACTTACTCACCACTTTCCCGTCGACACGCGAACTCTCCCGCGCATAATAATAATCATGCCCTTTAACTTTCTGTTTTACAATAAACATAAACTTCCTAACAATAAAAAGAATTTAAATGTTTGGTTGAATCTTATTTTATAAAATCGAGAATCTCCGGAATCATCAGCACGTCATTAAAATGCTCCTTATTCTCCTTAATAATTATCTTCGCTCCGAGAAAATTTCTGAACTTCACTACTTCTTCCATAGGAACATAAGGATCATTTGTTGAAAAGATCGCAAGAAAATTCGCAGTGTGCTCCAAAACCCTCCCAAAATCAATCTTATTATGAATCCACGGATGGGCAAGTTCCATTTCTTCTGGTTCAAGATTTATAAGATCAAACCATCCTGCGACGAAAACACAACCCCCAATTTTTTTATTCTTATGAATTTTCTCAAGAAAACGTAAAATCGTCTGACAACCGACGCTATGCCCAACAAAAAAAGTGTCTTCATCAATATCCTCCGAAGAAATCTTCTCCTCCAAACACCTAACCCATTCTTCGATTTTTGGTTCATTGGTGTTCGGCATATTAAATGCAACAACCTTATCTCCCTTTCGGGAAAATTCTTTTTTCAACCAATTAAACCACCCGCCTTCAGCATCACCTCCCCAACCATGAATTAAAAATATTTTTTTCATTTCGAAACTCATAAGCGCGGGCCGGGACTCGAACCCGGGAAAATTCGCTCTGCAGGCGAATGCAGTAGCCGCTGTGCCACCCGCGCGTAAAAAGAGTAAAAGAAATGATTATTTAAAATTATTCATCTGCAGGCGAACGCTCTGTAGACGCCGAGCAAGTTTGATTTCAATCAATTCCGAAGGCAAATAAAAGAAATCGAACTTGGGAGTTATGCCACCCGCGCGTAAAAAGAGTAAAAGAAATGATTATTTAAAATTATTCATCCTAGGAGAAACGCCCCAGACAGGATTTGAACCTGCGACCTACTGCTTTCCTCTTTTCCTCAAAAGAGGAATGAGAGATTTCCCATCTCACTTAGAAGGCAGTCGCTCTATCCAGGCTGAGCTACCGGGGCATCTACTGAATCGACGATAATCGATTCAACTCTGCAAACTCGCATGATACAAGCGCACAAAGCAAATATCCTAACAAATAATCCATTTAAAATGTTTCGCCCAGTCTTTACTTCACCTCGTTCCAGCGCGCGGTTGTGCACTAAGGTCCTAAGTACTAATAAAAAATTAAAGGACTTATTATTAATTCTAAAATTGAGAACTATCAACATCCACAATAACGAGCCGAGGATTCAAGTGTGCGAGCTAAAGAATATCCTGCAGAAAAAATCTCTTCCAGACAACAACAAACAACTTCCTTGGGAACATCCCTTAACCGCCCTCGCTGTTCTGACCCCTGCATCTTAGAAAAATACTTCCCTGAAAGATTATCACAAACATCACTTACCGCTCCAAAAAAATCTGAAGGCCTTCCCATTCTAAAACTTATCCCCCAAAGTATAAAAACATTTGTATACTAAATTTCAACAACATCCAAATCTTTCACAACTTCAGAATTTTTGAAAATCTTTTTCGCCTCGTTCAGAATTTTTTTCAAATCATTTTCATACCGCTGACTGATATGAGTAAGAATCAACTTCCCAACTTTCGCGTCTTTCGCAATCCGCGCCGCCTGCTCCGACGTGAGATGGTCGTGCTCTTTCGCATTTTTTTTCAGCTCCCCGCCAAACGACGCTTCTGAAACCAAAACATTAGAATTCTTAACAAACGGAACAATCTTCCGATTCATTCCTGTATCAAAAACAACAGAAATTTTCAAGTCTTTATCCGTGTATAAAAAATCCTTGGCACGGAATCTTTTTCCGTTGTGAATAACATCCTTCCCTTTTTTTAAATCTCCAACCAAAGTTCCCTCAGGCAAACCAGATTTTTTCAATTTTTTCTTATCAATTCTTACAAGTCCTTTTTTAACAAAAGAATAAGCATTACACGGAATTCCGTGAGTCATTTCGCGCGCCTCCAAATAAAAATCGCGCGCTTCGAAAAACTTTAGGCCTCCTGTTTTTATGCAGGAGGTCATCCCTTTAGGAACCGCAACTTCCTCGACGACAATTTCATAGTTCTTACTAAAATTAAAAACATTCAAAAGTTCCCGAACAAAAGTTTTCGTTCCCTGCGGCCCATAAATAAAAAGCTTCCGATTATATCCGCTAAGCGAAAGTGTCTGCAAAAGTCCAGGCAAACCCAAAACATGATCACCGTGCCAATGCGAAATCAAAATCCGCGTAACTCTCCCAGGATTCAACCCCGCTTTTCTAAACTGCCGCTGCGTTCCCTCCCCACAATCAAAAAGAATATTCTCTCCTTCATAAGTCAGAAGCACAGCTGAATGATTTCTCCTCGCGCTCGGAATAGAATCCGCGGTTCCCAAAAAAGTCAGTTTAATTTTCGAAGTCATAAGAGAAAAACGCTTAAAGGATTTAAATAGCTACCGCTAATCATAACCCCTTAGAATTCGCCCAGCGAAAATAACAGGCAAACGCTATTCGTTCTTTTTTAGCGCCGTCGAAGCTGGCGAGATAAAAATTATCGTGTCGCCACGAAGGAACGTCAACCCGACATTCCGCTTCATCTCTCCATTCTGCATCTCTTTCGTATTATCCAACACCAAATTGATGTGGATGTCAAAAGCCAACAATGTTCCAACGAACTGCTTGTCGCCCTTCAGATGCACCAAAACTTCTTTCCCTTTGGACGTGTTCAACAAATCCAACGGACGCTCAATTCCATTAACCATATCCTAAATGATTAGGTTTAGTTTTTAAACTTTATGTACTTCAAAAATAAACACAAGAAACATTTATAAACAAAAAATCAAATCCTCTAACATGAACAAAGGACGAAAAATCACCGGCGGAAGATATCGGAAGAACCGAAAGAAAAAGTTGTACGAAAGAACAGGACAAGAAAAAACAATCAAGCTCGGAGAGAATAAAAGAAAGACACATCGAACAGTCGGCGGAAAGAAAAAAACAATTCTCCTTCGTGGAGAAACAATTAATCTTCTTACAAAAGGAAAAATACAACCGGCAAAAATAAAAAACGTTCTCGAAACCCCGTCAAACCGTTTCCTTGCGCGTCAGAACATAATTACAAAAGGAACAATCGTAGAAACAGAACTCGGAAAAGCAAAAGTCACCAGTCGTCCGACACAAGAAGGCGTGCTTAACGGAATTCTTCTGGAATAACTTTTACCATTTTTTAGGACAACAGAAAGCGGAACCTTTTTAAACCCAAAAGGTTTATAAACCTTACGTTAAACTCTAAAATAACAAATTCTAAAATGACTGGAATAAGAAAATGTCCTGAATGTGGTGGAATAAATCTCACATATGATTCTCATCTCGGCGAAGTAATCTGTAAAGATTGCGGTCTTGTCGTCGAGGAAAAGATGGTCGACAGTTCTGATATCCAAGGAAAATTCGACAAAAGCGAAAAGCAAGGAAGAGGCGGAGCGCCGATTTCAATGCAAAAATTCGACAAAGGATTAACAACCAACGTCGGAGAAATTTCCGACATCTACAGACTCGACCCAGGACAAACAAGAAAATTTCTCCGTCTAAAAAAATGGCAAGAAAGAGTTTCAACTTCAATTGAAAGAAATCTTCGCCTAGCAATGGCAGAACTAAGAGTTATCGCATCATACCTAAATCTTCCAAACGTTGTAAAAGATGAATCCTCAAGAATTTACAATTATGTTTTGCAAAGAGGACTTGTCCGCGGGCGAAGCATGGAATCTGTAATCGCCGCGTGCCTTTACGCTGCCTGCCGTTCTTATAACATTCCGCGAACCCTCGACGAAATGGCGACAGCCTCCGACGTCGAGAGAAAAGAAATCGGAAGAACCTACAGATTCATAATAAGAAAACTAGGAATAAAAGTAAAACAATCTTCGCCAAAAGATTACATCTCACGATTCTCTTCTGTGCTGAAACTATCTCCAAGAACGCAAAATGACGCTCTCAAAGTTTTAAGAGATGCTGAAAGCGTCGAGCTAACTTCCGGACGAGGGCCCGCAGGAATCGCAGCCGCTGCACTTTACGTCGCTGCTCTAATGAACGACGAGAAAAAAACCCAGAGAGAAGTCGCTGACATCGCAGGAATAACAGAAGTCACAATAAGAAACCGCTACAAAGAATTAATCGAACGGCTCGACCTTGAAGAAAAAATAAAGCAAAAAGAATCAGAAAGCAAAAAGAAATAATTCTAAAGATTTTTATACCATTAAATAATCTAAATCTTATGCGGGTATGCCGGAGTGGTCAAACGGGACAGGTTTAGGACCTGTTAGCTTAGTGCTTACTTAGGTTCGAATCCTAATACCCGCATATTTTTTTTATTAATCTGATTCGAACCCTTGGGTTTGCTTTGGATTCGCAGAAGACGGAGCAGTGAAGAATATTTGATTCTACTCCGAATCCTAATACCCGCATATTTCTTTTATTAATCCAACATAAAAATCTCAGCACCACCCCCCAAAAAGTGTAACAACTTAATAGTTAATACGGAATAGAAATATTTAAAAACCCAGCACGCATAAAAAAACCATGGGAAAAACATTAGCAACACTTCTTTTAGCAGCAGGGCTCGGAGGATGCTCACTATCGTCAAAACTTCCAGCAACAGATACAGCAGATTTAACACAAGGAAAAAATCTCGTTTATGTAATGCCACGAACAAAACAGGAAGGAATTCGTGCAAGTTATTTTGACCCCAATGTTGGAAAAAATGGAGCAGATATTCACGATATTTATCTGGAAAAAACATTAGAAGAAGGAAGAACTGTTCAGATAAATGGAAACCCCG
>CAYQLQ010000027.1:0-7859 GCA_964418495.1 Candidatus Woesearchaeota archaeon
CCCTCTCTAATTTAAGTTTCCAACCTTCAGGAAGATAAGGGGTAATTCTTTCAGAATGTTCTTGATTAAATCCTCTTCCATATTCTAGACTATTTGAAGTTCCAAAAGCAATAATTTCCCTAGAAAGAATTTTAATCCGCCCGTCTCCTGCCCCAACCAATTTATATCCATCTCCTCTTGGAACAGGAACCATCCCACCTCCACCGGATTTTCTTGTTTTAAAATTAATTCCCAATTCATTTAATAAATCTTCTAAAAATCTTGCATGTCTAACAGTTGGATCTCCCAGTCGCATAAAGGCTTCTGCCCCTTCGCCTATATCAACTTGAATATACTTAATAAACAGCAAATCTTCAGGAATAATTATTCTCGGAACTTCTGTATTAGTCATACAATCTCTCCCCAAATCCCTTATTTAAAGATTGTTGTAATGCAGAGAATACAACCGCGTGAGGTAAAACTTATAAGGACGATAATTCTAAAAGGAGTATGAAAAGCATCCTCGTGGCGGACGTCATGACGCGCGAGCCGATAACTGCAAAACCCGAAACAAATCTCCTCGAATGTTCGCGGATGATGGTCAAGAAAAAAGTCGGAAGTCTTCTTCTCGTCGCAGGAAAACATCTCGTCGGAATTATCACCGAATGGGACATCCTCTGGGCGCTGACAAAAAAATCCCAATCTGATTTGAAAACAATCACAGCAATCGACATCTCGCCAAGAAAAATAGCAACAATAAAACCTTCAGCAACAATTGAACAAGCTTTCGAAAAAATGAAAAGCCTCAAGTTCGAACGGCTTCCAGTACTCCACAAAAAAGAACTCGTTGGACTTCTCACGGTTCGGGACGTCTTGAACTTTCATCCTGAATTCTACCGCGAACTCGACGAATTCACAGAAATCCGTGAGGAATCAAAGAAGCTAAAGAGAATAAGAAATCAAACCTCCACCGAATTCCCCGAAGAAGGAATCTGCGAAGAGTGCGGCGCCCAAGACATTCTCCACCGCGTCGAAGGAATGCTAATCTGCGAATCCTGCATGAACGGGGATTAAGAAAACTATTTAAATCAAAATTACTACAAAGAATAAAAGATGGCAGAGAAAGACACAATATTTTCAAGCAACATAAAACACACAGGATTATTCTCATTCAAAGATTATTATAAATTCTGCTACGACTGGCTCCGCGAAGAAACCGGGTTGGATATTAACGAGGACAAATACGTGGAAAAATTAGCCGGCGACGCAAAAACAATCGAAGTGGAATGGACAGGCACAAGAAAAGTCACAGATTATTTTAAATTTGAAATAAAAGTAGCATTCCGTGTCGATAATATGAAAAACGTCGAAGTCACGCAAAACGCAAAGAAAATCAAGATGAACGACGGAGCACTGAAAACAACTGTAAAAGGAACTCTCGTCCGCGATTATGACGGTAAATTCGAAAAAAGTGCTTTTAAAAAATTCCTACGAAGCATTTACGAAAAATGGATTATTAAATCGCGAATAGACCAATTTGAAGCAAAGCTCTTCGGCGACTGCGACGACTTCCTCAACCAAGGAAAAGCCTACCTTGACCTTGAAGGAAAGCGATAATTTCATACCGAAATCCTTAAATATAAATCCTTTCTGCCTTTAACATGAAAAAACAGATGATAGCGCTCCTCTTCGCAATGATTCTTTTCCCGTCGCTGATGGCAGTAAGTTTGACTGTTGAAAAAGAAAGTTCCAATGAAGCAATGATTGCAGGCGTCGAACAACCCGCGATTTTCAATCTCAAAATAACAAACAACGGCGGAGCAGATAATTTCCAGTTTTACAATCTTCTCGGATTCAGCATAGCGCCAAAAGGAACAGTTCCCATCGGAGCAGGCGCGACAAAGCAAGTCCAACTCATGATTTACCCTCGCGACGATTTTGAATATCGCGGATATTACACTTTCCAATACAACATTCAAGGACAAGACAGCACAGAACAGACAGAAAAATTAACCATGAAAATCGTAAACCTTGAGGACGCGTTCGAAGTCGGCTCCGGCGAAGTCAGACCAGAATCAAATAGCATGGACATCTACATTCACAACAAAGAAAATTTCAACTTTGATAAAATGAATGTAAAATTTTCATCGCCGTTTTTTAAATTTGAAAAAGAATTTGCCCTCGCTCCGAACCAAAGAAAAAATTTCGAAGTTGAACTCAACAAGGAAGATTTTAAAAAATTAATCGCAGGATTTTACACTCTTGAAACAGAAATCACCGTCGGAGAAGAAACCGCAGAAGTTGACGGCGTAATAAAATTCGTCGAGCAAAACCTCGTAACAACAACGACAAACGATTACGGAATAATTATCAGCACAAAAGTAATAAAAAAAGTGAACCAAGGAAATGTTGTAGAAACCTCTGAAACCGTCGTGAAAAAAAATGTTCTCTCGCGGCTTTTCACATTTTTCGAACCAGCACCGACATTCGCTGAAAGAAAAGGACTCACAATTTATTACACTTGGCAAAAACCCGTCAACCCTGGCGAAACACTCGAAATAAAAATCACAACAAATTGGCTTTTCCCTTTCATAATAATTCTTCTGATTGTAGTCATCGTCGCACTGGCGCGCCAGTATTCAAAAACAAATCTTGTTCTTACAAAAAGAGTTTCGTTTGTAAAAGCAAAAGGCGGGGAATTCGCGCTGAAAGTTACGGTTTTTGTAAACGCGAAAAAATACATAGAAAGAGTAAATTTAATTGACCGGCTTCCGCCGATGGTAAAAGTTTATGAAAAATTCGGCGGCGAAGAACCAACACGCGTCGACGAGAAAGCGCGCAGAATCGACTGGAACTTTGAAAAACTTGAAGCCGGAGAAATGCGAAGAATCTCTTACATTCTTTATTCAAAAATTGGCGTCCTCGGAAAATTCGCGCTTCCAACAGCAACGGCAATCTACGAGCGCGACGGAAAAATCGAAGAATCAGAATCAAACCGCGCGTTTTTTGTAACCGAACCGCGAAGCGAAAAGGAAGAATAGTTCTATCACAACTTTTAAAAATCTCTTAAAACAACCTATTCTGTTAAGTAATTAACAAAAATAATCCCCGCGTAGCTCAGTGGTTAGAGCGTCTGGCTGTAGATAACTAACGTGGACATTCCATTCGGATAAGGATGAAACGTGACAAGCCATTCTTTCAACAGAACCCGGAAGATCCCAAGTTCAACTCTTGGCGCGGGGATCTTAACAGATTGTAAATCTGTTCGTTCGAAGATGTAGGACGAAAACCCCAAGATTTCAAAAGTTCGACCGAGTATTTCTGCGAGTATATCTTCTGCCTGCGTAACCAAAACGAGCAGGGGTACGAGATTGCCGCGGGGATTTCTCTTTAAGTGTAAAATCAGAAGATTTATAAGAACCTTCCTTTAAAGGGGGTTATGACACACGCAGTAAGTTTGCACAACCATTCAGAAGGTTCAACCAGTGGATACGAATATGCAAGAACTTGCTATGGGGCAACTCCCGCAAGGATAATTGCAAATGCCTTCAAGGGAGGAATTGATGGTTTGGCTATAACCGATAATCATTCTGACGATACAAACCGTAGAGCATTTGAATCAAACAAAATTTCACCAAGATATGAAGTTGCACATATGGAAGGAGATAATGCCTTAAAAATTCTTGATACAGAAAACGGAAAAATAATGTATCTTTATAACGGAATTGAATTCCACAACGCCCCGGGTCATGTTTTATTTCTCTGCCACCCAATTGAAACAGGTGGAAGAACCTTCGGGCAAGAAATGCAACAATTAAATCTTGAAGATGCGCTCCAATTAGGAAAAGAAAGAGGAAGCATCATCATCCCCGCGCATCCTGCATTTGTCCAAGGAATGGGAAGAGAAAATGTGGAAAAATTCAGAAGTTATTTTGATGCTGTTGAAGGACATAACGCCCAAGTTATGCTAACAGGAAGAAGCCCTTTCTCTTTACTCGAAACTCTTTTCTGGAGGAACCGATGCAACAATGAGTCTAAAAAAATAGCAGAAGAATTAGGAATTCCGTGGATTGCAAATCCAGATTCAGTCAACGGAAGTCCCTGCACAGCATACACAATTCTTGATAACGAACCCTTAGGAGAAGAAACCTTGGATGGAATTAAACATCGGGAATATCTGCGGACACAAATTAGGAACGGGGATTTTCAAACAGTCACAGGATATAATTCCTTAGGAAGTTTTTTTGGAAGAGCTTTATTTTTGGGATTGTTTCTTGAAGCGGTTGGGAAATATACCCCAATAAAACCTCGAAAAACATAACGCTTTTTTCTTTTCCCACTCTTTAGAAACAAAAGCAATTTACCGACGACAAAATAATTTTTTAATCTAATTCTTTCTGAATAGAAATATTTAAAAACTAAAATGTATCTTCAAATTCAATAAAATAAAGAGGTAAAAAATGAATAAAAAATCAAAAGAGGATGAGGAAGAGGACGATAACGAATTCACAGCGTTTACTGATGACTTAGACTAGTTATTTATTTCCATTTTTATATTATTATTTTCTTTGTTCAATTCTTCGTAATCATATTCAATTTCAAAATCCAATTCACTCACACTTATCTGCATAATTCCAACATTTTTCAAATTTATTTTTCTCCCGTATCCAATTCCAAGTTCATCTAAATCTATCTCTTCTACAAGTTTTCCATCAGCATAAATCGAAATTTTTGAACCGCCTGCTTTCTGAAGTCCGACATTCCGCACATTCATTTCTGCGTCAAGATATCTTCCGTGCACACTCGCATTCACGCTTTCAAACGCAAGGTCCGGCTCCGACGGAACCGCATACAAATCCTTCAGAAGATTAATTATATCGTCGCCAATTGTCTGCCCGCACTTGCTGTAATTATACATTATATTATTTGGATTTTCAGAATGCTTGAATCCAAGAACATGCAAAAGCTCGTGTATCGCGACATTCGGTTTCTCGCACTCAGAATCTTTCAAAAGCATAATCCGTCCCGAGAGAATAACATTAAATTTTCCTGTCTGTGTGATGTTCGTCGGTCCGCCCTCCCCCGCGATAAACATTCCGTTTTCAATTCTCACATTACTATCGCACCCAACAGAAATTTCTTCCCCGCCTGAAACAGGATAAAAATTCAAACCGGTTTCATTTCCAAGAATCGCAAATCCGCGCTCCATGTCGTCTTGTTTTTGTAACGGACAGCCGTCAATACGATAAGGAATATCTGAAGACGGGAATCTCATGTCAGGATAAAACTGCATGCTGTCCTCAAAACCGTCGACACTAAAATTTGTATTTCCTGAAACTCCGAACTCAATTTGCTGAAACGGAACAAACCAGTAAACGCCGAGCAAAACCGCCACAGCCAGAATAAAAATCGCCCCAATCAAACTTTTCCATCCCATTAAGGAAAGAAACAGAAAGATTATATAAAACTACTCCTCCGGTTTTAGACATAGTTACTACTGATAAATTACTCAAACGAAAAGTTTAAATATCTTTGATTATCTATAAAAATATGATAGACTTACGAAGACTTACAAGGAATGCTGCAGCAGTTGTAGCAGGGTTAGGAGTAAAAGTCTCTTCTCATAGAACAACGGAAGAAGAATCGGAGGCTTCTCTTGTTAGAGAAATTTCTAGAACTCCCGCAGATTATAACTTTGTAGCAAGTCATGAAGAAACTCCTGGGTCTCCGCATTCATACCAAATAAGAGAAGATAAACCAGAATTTCTTATCCCAAGTAAACCTCGAGATTCCTCAGAATCTATTTTTCTATACAAAACAAAATTAAAGGAGAGACTTCTACAAGATTCTTTCAAGGACTCAAATTTTTTCGAAGAACATCCTCGCGATAAGAATCTCTTTCCTGACGAATTAGGAGATCTCCCTTTATCATTTAGAGATCCTCTAACCCCTTACCAATTAGAAGCTTTTTATGAACGACACCCAGAAGTCCGCCCAGACGCGATAGCAGTTCCAGCACAACCGATTGATCCAATAACTCAAAGATTTTCTTGAGGGATTAAATACCTTTTATGATCAACATCCCGAAGCTCTCGACAACACAATGGCTGTACGAGCTCCACAACCAATCGGCCTAGAAACTTTTGAAGAACGTGCACGAAAAGGTCGGAGCCTATTTGAGGTGTCGGAGCAAGCAGGTACCATTAACCTCCTAAATCCATCTTGCAGACATATGGTTCTAAACCCACACGTACATAAAATAGATTACTTCCCAGAAAAAAATTTTCCAAACCCCGATAGGACAAAAAAATAGAATTCTCCTAGATTTCTAAAAAACAAAAAATAAAATAAAAAATTAACAGAGTTACTCAGATTCTTCTGAACTCTCTGTTGACGCCTCTTCAGATTCTGCTTCATCTTCTGAAGCTTCTGGTTCAGCATCATCTGCTGTCTCTTCAGCCGGAGCTTCTTCTGAAGTCTCTTCTGCGTCCGATTCAGCAACAGGGTTTTCGTCTTCTTCCATTTTTTAACCTCGCTTTTAATTATTTTTACCAGCCATTTTTCTTTTAAAAAGGTTGTGCTAAGAATTAAGAACTGCCTGAATGCCGGAATTTTTGTTTTTCGCGGTCTTTTTTTTAGAAACCTGACAAAGCGTCGAATTATAGACTCCAATAAGTTTTTCTATGTTCTTGTCAAGATTAAATTTCTTACTTGCCTTCTCCACGCCTTTTTTTCCCATAGCAATCCTCTTGGATTTGTTTTTCAAGAGCCATTCTATTTTCTTCGTGAGTTCTGTTGGGTCTTCAGGAGGAACAAGATAGCCGTCTTCTCCGTTGGAAATAATTTCCGGAACTCCCCCGACGCTGGTTCCAATTACAGGCAACCCGCACGCCATTGCTTCTACATAAACAAGCCCGAACGCTTCTGCCCGCGTCGGCAAAACAAAAATATCCGCCCCCGAATAAACCCTCGGCATCTCGTCAAGTTCAAAAGGCTGAATAATAATCTTGTCCCGAATTCCAAGGAGCTTCGCCTTTTCGTAAGTCTTCTCCACCGATTTGTCAAACACGTCTTTCAATTTAGGACTGATTCTTCCCGCAGCAATCAGCAGTTTAACATTTTTCGTCCGATTCGCAATTGTCGCAAACGAATTCAACAACTCTGGAATTCCTTTACCGTCTTCAATTCTTCCTGCAAAAAGAATAATTCTCTCCCGTTCCTTCACCCCAATTCTGCTCTGAAGCCATTTCCTTCCCAAATCCGGTTTGAAACTCGCCAAATCCACCCCTGGATAACAAGTGCTGATAAGGTTAACATCCACCCCGATACTATGAATTTTCTCTGAAATAAAACTGCTCACAGAAATAATCTTATCCCAAAACATGTGAAGAAGCGCAATCTTTTCCGGCGCGTTTTCGTTCGTCAGCCCGTAAGGATTATGAACCGTAAGAATATTCGGAATCTTATTTTCAACCGCGACAATATTCGTTGCAATCGAATACCCTGGATTAAGAAAAGACCAATTGTTAAGATGTTGCGACGAAATAATATCTATTTTTTTCTTTTCGCAAAGTTTCCGAAGATAGCGGAGAAGCCTCTCTGTCTGTCCTTTAGAATCGGTTCTGTCGTTCCATTCCATACAAGAAAGCCGATGGATAGTGATTTTTCCTTCCCGCTTCACCATCACCTTATCAACTGGCGACGTAACAACATCCACGTAAATTCCTTTTTCTGCGAATTTCCGCGCCACGTCGTAATAATACCTTGTAGCTCCGGAAGTATCGTATGGAGGGTATGTTGGGCAAACCATACATATTCTCATATTCCAAAAAGAACAACTTCTCTTTTAAAGCTTACGAAACCCGCTTTCCCATCAGCAA
>CAYQLQ010000028.1:0-7751 GCA_964418495.1 Candidatus Woesearchaeota archaeon
CGATAAAACCTCTTTTATTTCTCCAGGCTCTTTTTGTTGGAGATTTCTTTCAGAATCAAGGTGTTTAATCCACCCACTTACGGCAGTGATATCTTTTTTGACAGAATCAAAACCCTGTTTGGTTTCCTCCTTCACTTTCTCAACATCTTTTTTTCCTCCAAACAACCAAAACATAATCATATTTTGTAAAACCTTCTTTAAAAACTTTTTGTTTCCGTCGATAAACCTTTTATTTCTCCGACGATAAAACTGTTTTGGCTTATTAAAAGATCTGTCAAAATGTGTCGAAAAAACAGCTGTTTGTCCAAAAAAACACCAACAAACAGGCTGTTTAAACAGCCACAAACAGCCAGCAACACCATATCAACTATTTTTTCTTTCGACACAAAAAGAACTAAGATTACCTTAGTGCACACACGCCGCCCAAAACTAGAAAAATTATTCCAAATTTACGGCAAATTTTATAAACCCCCTCCACATATAACTCAAGAACAATGGCAAGAAAATTATCCAACTTCTTTACTATGGGAAGACACTTTCGAAAAGAATTCCGTAAACAATTACGGCTTTTAATTGTGTTTACCCTCGGGTTTACCATCGCATTTACATGGCGTCAAACAACTTTCGACCTCTCCCAATCCTTCGTCCAATTTCTCACCAATGTCGAAGGTTCAAATCTCACAACAATCTTAACTTCGCTGTTTATAACAATCATCAGCGTACTTCTTATTTACGGAGCGGCATATCTCCTTCGCGACAGCCCAGATAATTACTAACTTCACTAAGCCCACCTTAGTTCACACCATATCCAAAACTCAACCACAACAATCTTTAAAAATAAACAGATACTTTCTCAATCTATGATAAAAACTGAAGTAATAGAACAACTAGAACCAGGAGCAAACCCTTGTCGCGTGATTTATTATTTTAGTCCCCAAGGAAAATATCTTGGTTCTAAGATTCAACCTCTTTCTTAAAGAGAATTAAAATTTTACACTCAACCAGAGGTAAATAGATACGCTGTAAGACATAAGTGGTTGGATAATCTTCAAACCCTTGAAGGAGAACCTTCTATGGGTCCAATAGCGAGACACCGAAGAACTCCTTCCTTAGAACAAACAACAGAACAGCTGGTTATTCCGAGACAACCAGATTCTGACGATCAACCAAGAATGGGCCCAATAACAAGACGTCGCGTCCCACACACTCCTGAACAAAGCTCACCTTAGTTCACGTCACGAGTAGTTCACAAGATAATTCTCAGGATTTCCTTCCAAAAAACCCCCAAAAACACAAGATTTATATATTCTATTCCAGTAAGGTTATAAAATCGTTTTAATAAGGGAACCCTTCTGGGAAGAATATACCCTAAGTTTACGCACAAAAAGAGGAAAAATGCAGAAAAAAACCCAAAATCCAAACAAACCTCTCCGAGTCGCCATCTATTCAAGAGTTTCAACAGAAGAGCAAGCAAGAGAAGGGCTAAGTGTGGACGCCCAGATTGACAAGTGCAAAAGTTTTTGCAACGCAAGGGACTGGCAGGTTTTCAAAATTTACAAAGACGCAGGATATTCCGCAGGAACTCTAAACCGACCCGCATTGGAGCTCCTTTTAAGAGACGCCCAAGACAAGAAATTTGACATCATTCTTGTTTACAAAATAGATCGATTCTCCAGAAAACTCCGAGACCTCATTTTAGTCCTAGACGACTTAAAAGAAAAAGATATTAACTTCACTTCTGTTACAGAGCAGATAGACACAACTTCTGCAATGGGCGAAGCATTTTTTCAAATCATTGGAGTTTTTGCCCAGCTTGAAAGAGGTATGGTGAAAGAACGAGTCGAACTTGCGTTTGACAGAAAAATCTCCCTCGGCGAGCCAGTCCATCGGGCACCCTATGGTTATATCTATGAAAATAAAAACCTCCTTCCAAGCGAAAACTCCCAAAACGTAAAGGAAATCTTCGAAATGTGGGTCGCAGGAATAAACTACAAAGAGCTCTGTGAAAAGTTCAATATCCCGTCATCAACAATATATCAAATAATTAAGAACCCTTTCTACTGCGGCAAAATCAAATACAAGGGCGGGCTGTATAATGGAAAGCACAAGGCAATAATTGAACAGGAATTATTTGACAAAGCAAACCAAAATTTTAATAAAAATGAATCAACAAACCAATTTAAAAATTCTGAAGAGAGATAATTTCACCTGCCAGAAATGCGGGTTTCAGGATTTAACAGCAGAAGAACTGGAAGTTCATCATATAAATCCAAGAGTTTTCGAAGGCTCGGAGGAGTTGCCAAACCTCGTTTGTCTGTGTTCTATCTGCCACAAGCACGCACCTGACGACGAGAAAAGTTTTCTCAGGTACCTCAACCAAAAACTGGACTCCAAAATCTTAGATACTTTCCGAATGTCTAATAATTCTATCTCGAGAAAAACCAAACACGGCATGGCAAAAGCATTTCATAATGGAGCACATCTCACAAAAGCACCCAAGGGTTACAAAATTGTCAACAAACAACTCGTTCCCGACGAACAAGAACTCGGAAATATTCGAAAGCTTTTTGAAGAATTTCTCACAACAAATATTAGCCTAACACAACTGGCAAAAAAATATAAAATGACTCCTATGGGAATTTCAAAACTTTTGAAAAACACAACCTATTTAGGAAAGGTAAAATTCGCGGGAATCGAAACCCAAGGAAACCACGAGCCAATCTTAGAGCAAGATTTATTTGACAAAGTTCAGGAGAAATTGGGGGGATGAAAAAACCAGAATCAAAAAGCAACCATCCAATTCAAAATTCCTGCAAAACTCACCCACAGAAAATATGGAACAAACAGCCAGCTAATTTTCTTATTAACTTCGTGCCCAAAATAAATTATACTAAAAATCGAGCCCCATAAAAAAACCAAATCAACAAATGCCAACGACGCCAAACGCAACCCAAAAAATAAAACACTCCACAAAAGATTAAAAAATAAATTAATCCCAATTAGCCACAACACTCCGGCTTTTTCTTTCTTTTTGCTTATCCATGTAAGATATAACCCTATTGCAATAAGAAAAAATAAAATATTCCAAACAATCGGGAACACATAATTCGGAGGTGTTATCAACGGCCGGACGCTTTCATACCATGTTCCGGTACTTGTAAAAAGACTCCCAAGAAACGCAACAACATAAACAATAAACAAACTCAAAATAAGAATTTTCCACCGCACTTTTTTCATTCTCTCTTAAGACATTTTAGTTTTAAAAATCTAACTAAAACTCAGAACCAAACTAAAAATACCTATAGCAAAACAATAGAACCCAAAAATCCAGAAATAGCCCTTTTTAATTACCTTAAGGAGAATGTCCAAAAACAAAACACTCAACACCAGACAAACAAAAAACGAAGCAACCAAACTCCAGCTAAAATAAAATTTTCCAGTTTCCAAAATCATTGCTCCAAAAACCAGAGGAATAAAAAGAAGAAACGAAAACTTCGCAGCTTTTTCTTTCTCAATTCCTGAAAACAGCGACGCTGAAATAGTCATCCCACTTCTGGAAACCCCTGGAAAAAGTGCAAGAACTTGCATTAATCCAACAAAGAAAGCAGATTGCGAATCAAGTCCTCTTTTTCCTTTTGCAAACTTTGTCAGAATCAAAATTCCCCCGGTGAAAATAAAAGCAATTCCTAGAAAAAGATACGAAGATAAACTTCTTTCAATATATCCTCTAAGAAAATAGCCTGCCAACCCCGCCGGAATCGTAGCAAGAATCAGAAACCCCAAAAATTTCCGGTCTTCTTTTTTAAAACTCAAAATATCCACAATTTCTTTTCTCGTAAAAATCAAAACCGCAAAAAGCGACGCAAGATGAAGAACCGTAAAAAAATAAATATTTGGTTTAGAAATAAGGTTGGAAAATAATGCAAGATGTCCCGAAGACGAAATCGGAAGAAATTCTGTCACAGCCTGGAGAATCGCCAAGAAAATTTCAGTCAGCATTAAAAAATAAGAAAATCTCTCTATAAAAAACTAACCTTTTAGCATTTCTTCTGCCTTCTCCGTAATCTCTTTCTTCTGGTTTTCGTTCAAAAGCTCGTCGAGTTTAGGGTAGAATGTTTCGTTTTCAAACTCCGCGTGTTTGACCAAAGCATCTGCCAACCCGCTGGCATCCGGCGCAACATTGCTTTCTAAACCTTCTTCAATATTTTTCACAATTTCAAGAAGATTGCCGTGTTCCTGCATCAAATCAAAAATATCTGAAATTTCTTCCCCCACGAGACTCCCGACAACATCAAAAATCGCCTGCTCTTCCACAAGAAAATGTTTCTCCAGATTCCATTTGAAATTACTGAACAACTCTTTCGCAGCGTCAAAATTTCTCGGAACCTCCTCTTTGAAAATATCTAAAAGATTGGAAATTTTCCCGTGCTCTTCCAACATAATCTCTCGAAGGCTTTTTTCCATCATATACAATAGAATCCAAAGTTTAAATAATTAATTAAAAATAAAAATTTCGAAAGTTAATCTATCTACGATTAAACTCTCTTCGCGGTCTTTCTTCCATTGGCTTCGCTTCGCTTACTTTTATCTGACGTCCATCAACGTCTTTCTCGTGCATCTCAGCCAATGCCTTCATAGCATCTGCGTCGTTGACGAAAGTAACGAACCCAAAACCCTTAGATCTGCCACTAAACTTGTCTGATATCACAACAGCGTCTTCAATCTCGCCGTAAGAAGCAAACAATTCTCTTAGCTTGTCAGCGGTAACGCTAAAAGGCAAATTACCTATGTATAGTTTCTTGCTCATTCTGTCCTCCAGTCATTTATTTATGCCACCAAGAATCCTTGCTAGCAATAATACGCGCTCCCAGCCCCTTATAAACTTATCGCTTACCAAATCTATTTAAAGAATTCTCCCCAGTTTTTCCTATGCAAAAAGAGGAAATGCTCGAGAAAGAAAACGAGGAATTAAGAAAACAGATTGAGCAATTAAAGATTCATCGGGGAAACCAGAAAAAATCCATGGTTGCAAAAGCAGAAAAAGGCGAGCTTATGTCCCGCGCTCCGTTCGGTTACAACATTGAAAACAAGAAACTTGTTCCTGCGCAAAACTTCCGTGAGGTAGAAGAAATTTTCGAAGAGTTTCTGACAACAACAATCAGCTTGACGCAACTTTCAAAAAAACACAATTTCTCTGTAAACGGGCTGAAAAAAATTCTCACCAATTTTACTTACATTGGAAAAATAAAATTCAACAACGAAATCCACGACGGCAAACACCAACCCATTCTCTCCACAACACTTTTCAACCATGTTCAAAACAAACTCGCGCGGCTCAAAATAAAAACTCCTTAATATTCTTCGCAGAACACATTTCTTTTTAAGATGTCTTCCAATCTATCCTTATGGATAGCGAAGATAGAGATACTCTTATCGTAGGCTTAGATGATTCAAACCATGCTGGGACTGCAAAAGGAGAAATTGTTGTAGCAACTTTTTCGTATCTTCCAGAAGATAGTATTGTAAGGCGTTGGAGAAATAGAAGAGATCGTTCCCAAGTAGGGGGGTGGTTGAAAGATCCTCGCCGAGACTTCCTTTTTATGATTCTTTCAGCAGAAAAATACCGCCATTCTCCATTAAATCTTCCAACTGTGGCGCCAGAGATGATTGGGAGATTTGTTTCTCTGTACGGAGCCCCAAAAACCTTAAAGGTTTATTTTGATGGGCATCTAACTTCCAACGCAAAAAAAGAAGTGCGTGCTCGCCTTTCGGGGATATCCGGAATTGAAAGAATTACTCTTGACAATTTTATTAAGAAGCATAACCATGCAAGCGGATTTTCCAAAAGACCTTTCTGTCCTGCAGTAGTTTATTGTGCTGACACAATCGCAAATTATTTATATTCTCAAACAACAAGCCAAGAACTTTTAGAACATCCAAAACTTATTTCTTCGCCTTAACTATCGCTTAGAACTCTGTCTCTTCGACCGCGCCTTAGAATCATCTGGCTTGTAGGCTTCTTTCCGTCGAACATCTGCAACAAGAAGATTTCTGTCGTATTTGGTGTAAGCTTCAGCAAGTTCTTTTGAATTAGCGAACTTGACAATTCCCCTCGCGAGTGCAAGCCGTGCAGCCTCGATTTGTCCTTTGTCTCCCCCGCCGTGAACATTTATCGCCGCGTCGAAGTTTATCTTCCCAATAATTTTCTCAGCGATTTTCAACGGCTCTTGAATTCTAAGTTTGTTAAAAAGTTGCAAACCAGAATAATCTTTTTTATTAATACTGATTTTCCCAGAACCCTCTGTCAGAACAGCTCTCGCAATCGCAGTTTTTCTTTTTCCAGAAGTCACGATTCTCATTTTGCAAACTCCTTAACTCGCGCGTATTTACCTTTCTTTTCTTTTCCAGCGACAATCTTTTTCTTATCTTCAAATTCTTTCGGAACGCCAACATAACATTTTATTCTTTTAAACGCTTCTTTTCCCCGTCCTTCGCGAAAATTCGGGAGCATTCCACGAATTGCCCGCTTCACAATTCTCTCGCTCGTCTTCGAAAGTTTTGGCCCTTTCTGCGCACTTCCAACACGGCTTCGCCGTCTCAAAAAGTCATCTTGCGTGGTTTTTTTATTTCCAGTAATTATTACCTCTTCGCAATTTAAAATCGCGATTTCTTCGCCCCTCAAAGATTCTTTCGCAGCGTAACTCGCGAGCCTTCCAAGAACTGCATTTTTTCCGTCGATTATTTTCATTTTATAATTTGTACCCCTTTTGCTTCGGGATTCTTTTTAATCTCTTCACTGATTGTTAAAATCTCGCTTTTGCATTTTAATAGTTTTTCCCTTGCCTTTTCTGAAAAACTCATTGCAACGATTTTAATTTTTTTGGAAATATCCCCCTGCGACAAAACTTTCCCCGGAACAACAATTATATCCCCATCTTTGCTCGCCTCTTCTATTTTCTCCAAATTAATCTCAACTTTATTTCTCCTCGGCGCCGCAAGAAAACCCGCAACTTCCTGCCAAGCCTTATTTTTCTTAGCCAAAAGTATTGTCTCAACTAGCGACGGTCTTTTCTTTTTTTCTGCTTGCTTTTCTATAAGGGCTGCTTTCCGTGAATCTATGCTGTTCAATGTTGCATTCTCACTAACTAATTTTTGCCCAAGTCCTATTAAGGAATCAGAGCACTCCCTTTTAAGTTCCTTTATTCTATCTTTTAGCTTATCTACATCTACTTCAAGAGACAGAGAGTTTAAATTCTCCAATTGCTTCTTTGGGGTTAGGTTAAGAAAACAGTTCTTGAGTTTTTGTTGCACATATGAACTAATCTCAAAATGCTCTGGGTCAGCAAGGGTATTGTTAATAAGGGTTTGAGCTAACTCATCTTGTAGCCCATTACAGACCAAAGTGTTAGGGGTCTTTGTTCTAACTATTTCAAGCCCATAGTATTTAACAGTTACTGAGGTTTTCTTACTACCTGTGAGAGGTGTAACATTCTTAACTCTACCATATAAGGCCCATACAAAAGCCTCAAGAATTGTAGTCTTACCAGCCTCTGAGTCACCTGACAGCTGTACAATTCCTGAGTTAGGTAAATCTAACTCAAGTGCCTCAATACCTCTGAAATTCTCAATTTTTATAAACATCTCTTAACCTCCATCCAAATAGGTTTCAAGTCTTCTGGTAAATTCCCATCCATAAACTGCATAAAAGTCATACGGGTAGTGCTATCAAAAAATGGTATAGTCTCTGTATC
>CAYQLQ010000029.1:0-7547 GCA_964418495.1 Candidatus Woesearchaeota archaeon
GTTCTTCTTTTGCTTTGTTTCTCAGGGCTTTTCTGACTGCGCGCGAGACTTTTCTTCGCGTCACGAGGAATGGTTTTATTCTTACGATTCCGTCGGTGGTTTCTGCGTCGAAAGAGTCTTCAACATAGTTTGTTCCTTTTCTTACCATTCTTTTTAGATAAGACGGAAGAAGATATATTTTTACCGGATGCGCGACAGCTATTTTGTCTTTGATTTCTACAACTGCGTCGAGGAGAATATTTTTCCCTCTTTGCATTCTTGTAAGGTCATATTTGATTCTTCTGTCTGCGAGTTCTTCGATTTCAAACGCGAGAAGTTGTGTTGATTTTCCAATTAGTGGAATTTCAGCGTCGAAAAACTTTTTTCTTTTTTTTGCAACTGCCATATCAAAAGAACCTAAGCGGTTCTTTGGGAATCTCCCTTCTTGTTCCGGCGAGGCGATTTCAAAATGCCTCT
This sequence comes from Candidatus Woesearchaeota archaeon, assembly GCA_964418495.1. GTDB lineage: Archaea > Nanobdellota > Nanobdellia > Pacearchaeales > GW2011-AR1 > CAYQLQ01. The sequence continues at coordinate 457 of CAYQLQ010000029.1, forward strand.
GACGAAATCGCGCGAAGTTGTGGTTCCCGAATTTAATTGTGTGATTTTCATTTTATTCTTGTATTTGTTTTCCTGTTCGTTTATTTCTCCGTGATTGACGGTATTTTGATTTTTTGCAAACTTGGCAAGTGTACATCATGTTTGTTTTTTTTGTTGTTTTGGATTTTCGTTTGAACTTTGAAACAGCGGGTTTGGAATATTTTCCGTGGCTTCCCATTCCGCGATTGCCTCCGCGAAGTTTCGCCCTCGCAAGTGAACCTCTTTTTAGAGAACCACGTTTTCCACCTGTGCTGACTAATTTGATTTTTTGTTCTGTCTGCTTTTTGCAATACGGGCAGAATCTTTTTGTTGTTTTTGGAATCTTCATTTTCAAAAGAACCTAAGCGGTTCTTTGGAATTTCCCTTCTTGTTCATGCGAGGCGACATCTTTCAATGCCTCCGACCATGTCGCGAAGAAAATTCTCCGAGAGTAATTTAATTTTGGAATTTTCATGTAATTCTCTATTTTAGTTGATTTATAAAGTTTTTTATAGTGTGGTTGCGCAGTTGTTTTATGAGGATTAGGTTTTTGGACGGCGAGCAGAGGAAGTTTATTTCCGAGGTTTTGTCGACGCTGGCGTGTCCTTCTTTGTCAGAACTTTCGAAACGGTTTGGAATTCCTTACGGAACTTTGAAATGTTATTTTGCAGAAAAACGGCTTTTGCCTGCGGAATTGTTTGAACTTTTTTGTGAGGTGGGGAAAATTTTGAAAAATAAATTTAAATTTGATTTTGCCGAGGAGAACTGGGGGCAGGTGAAGGGGGGAAAGTTTGTTCCTCAGAATAGAAATTAATATAAATTGGTTTTTGCTTGGATTGGAATGAAAAAGAAAATTGAGCGAACGGTTGGTGACAGAACTATTTTGGATAAATTTGTCGAGGACTTTTGCGGGGTTGTGGACGAGCATGTTAATTATATTGTTTGCTCGGGTTTTGTGGCGATTGCGCACGGAAGGACGAGAGGAACAGAGGATATTGACATGATTATTGAAAAAATGAATTTCGCGGACTTTGCCAGATTGCACGAGGATTTAATTGAAAACGGGTTTGTTTGTATTCAATCTGACAATCCTAAATCAATATATTCTGATTATTTGAGTTCCGGAGAGAGTGTCAGATATGTCTGGAAAAGCGACGGTTTTTATCCTCCTGAAATGGAAGTTAAATTCGCGAAAGACGAGCTTGACGAGGAACAAATTGCGTCGAGACAGAAACTTCCTTTGACAGATTTGGATGTTTATTTTTCTTCGATAGAGGGGAACGTTGCTTTCAAGGAAGAGCTTTTGAAAAGCGATAAAGATTTGGAGGACGCGCGGCATTTGAGAATTATCTACGAGGGGAAAATTGATGAAGAGAAAATAAATTTGATTAAGGAACAAATTAAAAAAATGAGGTTGGGCGATGCGGAATAAAACTCACGACGAGCAGGTTGAAAGGTGGGCGAATTTTGTGAAGGAAAATCCGGGGAAATGGAAAGAGAAAGTTAAACCGTTTCTCGATGCGCAAATAGAAATTGCCAGAAGATTTTATAAAAAACTGAATTCTACTGAAGAGGGGAAAAAAATTGCGCGAGAGTTGCTTGCTTTGAATTCAGATGTTAAGGTCCCATAGTCCAGTGGTTAAGACGCATCCTCGACATGGATGAGATTTTAGGGACAGCGGTTTTTTAATGAATTTATTTTCATGACTTCGCGTTTTTTGAGATATGGTTTTGGAATTCCCTTCCCTCCCGCCCACCGGCACCGAAGGCGCCGGCAATTATAGGCAAAACCAAATCTCTGTTAATCTAAAATACTGAAACCCGTCCTATTTTTCTTGCGTCTCCTAAAAGAATAGTCTGAAAAACTATGAGTCTTGAAAATTCTAAAAATTCCAATTCAAAATATTTAAATACGCGATTTCCTTGAGTTGTTTATGAAAACAGGTGGATTAATATGGGCGCTGATTTATATTTTGTTCGGGGCGTATTTTATTAATATCTCATTTAATTTTATCGTGATTCCTGAGATGGTGCTGACGTATCAGAAGTGGGTGATGCTCGTCGGCGGTGTGCTGATTCTTATCGGCGGAATAAATCACTTTCGGATTTCGAGTATGAAACAGAAGGCGAGAATTAAGTCGGCATCTTCATAAAGTTTATATATGTATTTTCCATTAATTTTTTATGTTAATAAAAGGGGGAAATAAATCTGCGCAAGCTACGATTTTTATTATAATCGCGGTAGTTGTCGTGGCGGCGGTTGCGGTTTTTTTTATTGGGCGGGGCGTGTTTTCCAACCGGAATATTCCTGCGAATTTCGAGCCGGTGTATGAAACTTTTTTGTCGTGCGTAGAGGATTATACTCTGACCGGCGTGGATGTTTTGGAAAGTTCAGGAGGTTATATTGAACTTCCAGAATTTGAACCGGGCTCGTCGTACATGCCTTTTTCAAATCAGTTGAATTTTTTGGGAAATCCAATTCCTTATTGGTATTATGTTTCAGGGAATAATATTCAGAAAGAGCAGGTCCCTCTTCGGGCGGACATGGAAGAACAGTTGGCGGGTTTTATTGAGGATAAAATTTCTAATTGTCGTTTTGATTCTTATTATGCGAATGGTTATTCTCTTCAAATGGGCGAGCCGAGCGCGGATGTTTCTATTAGTGAAAACAGCGTCGAGGTTAGTCTTGATATGAATTTGCAAGGGGAATTTGCAGATGAGAGTTTTTCTTTAAGTTCGCACAAGATTAGTGTGAAGTCTTCGTTGGGGGAACTTTATAATGCTGCTAAAAAGATTTACTCGCATGAACAGGAAACGCTTTTCCTTGAGGAGTATGGTGTTGATGTGATGCGTCTTTATGCGCCTGTCGACGGTGTTGAGTTGACGTGCTCGCCTGAGATGTGGAATGCTGACGAGGTTTTTGAAAATCTTTCAAATGCGATTGAATCAAATACGCACGCGCTGAGAGTAAAAGGTGGCGCGTATTCTTTGAGAGAAGAGGAGAATAAGTATTTTGTCGTCGATGTTTCTGTGAATAATGATGTGCGGTTTTTGACTTCGAGAAATTGGCCGAATAGTTTTGAAGTGATGCCGGCAGAGGGAAATCTTCTTATTGCGAAGCCTATAGGTGACCAGCCGGGATTGGGAATTCTTGGGTTCTGTTATGTGCCGTATCATTTTGTTTATAATCTTCGTTATCCTGTTTTGGTTCAGATTTACAACGGCGACGAGATTTTCCAGTTTCCGATGGCGGTGGTGATTCAATCGAATAATCCGCGCGAGGCGGCGGTGACAAACCAGATGGTTATTGAGGATTATGGAATTTGCGATTATGAAAATACGCCGATGCAAGTGAATGCTTATACTTACGCGATGCAACCGATTGAGGCGGATATTTCTTACGAATGTTTTGGGGCGAGGTGTGATATTGGGCGGACGAGTGTTGCGACAGGTTTGCGGGGGGAATTTCCGCAGTGTGTTAATGGATTTGTTGTTGCGAAGGCAGATGGCTTTGTTGATGCGAGGGAAATAAAATCCACGACAGAATCTGGAAGCGTTGATATTTTTCTGAAGAAACTTTATTCGGTGAATGTAAGTTTGAAACTTGGGGGGCGGGATTATGACGGAAAGGCGGTGATTACTTTTATGTCGGAGGATAATATTGCGACAGTGGTTTATCCTGAAACCCGCGAGGTTGAGCTTGCCGAAGGGCAGTATACAATTACCGCTTATGCGTATCGGAACTCGTCGCTGAGAATTGATAGTTCGTCGTTTGACAAATGCGTTGATGTTCCAAAGGAAGGTGTGTCGGGACTTTTGGGTTTGACAGAGGAAAGGTGTTTTAATATTGATATTCCGTCGCAGATTATTTCTGATGCGCTTGCAGGAGGGGGAATTCAGGAGTATTATATTCTTGAAGATGAATTGATTGGAGCAGAGGAAATTGAAATTAACGCGGACACTCTTCCTCTTCCGACGTCGCTGGAACAGCTTCAGCAGAATTACGCGTTGTTCGAACAAAATCGTATGGATATTTATATAATATGAGAAACGAAAAAATTTTAATTGGAATGATTTTGGTAGTTGTGCTTTTGGGATTTGTTTCTGCGGACACTTACTCGAGTTCAAATGTGGCGTCGAGTCCTTTTTCCGGAGGTTCATATACCTATCTTAAAAATCAGGGAATTGATATTGCTCCGATTTTTTCTGAAGGAGATTGTCAAGCAGGACAGGATTTTATTTTACAAATCGCGCCAGAAGGTTGCAGTCCGAAAGTTGTTAGAAGCGATTTGTTAGAGGAACAGAATGTTCCGGTTTTCTGTCCGATTGTCGCAACGAAAATAAATCCGCTGATTGATGTTGAAGCAATTGAATCGATGTCTTTTTCAGGACAATATCCTCCGCAGGTTTCAGGTGTTGGTTTTCATCCTGCTCAGGCAGCGTTGGGAAGTTCAGCAAGTTTGTCAAATACTCCTCTTCTGGAAAATGTTGGTTACGCAGTGATTGTTTTAAAGAAGCAGTCGAATGAATCAGCGATGCCAGAATTTGTGAAAGGGAACTTGACAGCGAAGATAAGGTATGATATTAATAATGCGTTTGGCGTCGGGGAAACAGGTTATGTTGTTCAGCAGGTTGATGATGCGGAGTGGGATAATATTTACAAGAAATATTCTTTTTGGAATGGGAAGGGATTTTTGCGGGCAGAGGAAGTTTCAGAGGAAGGTGCGCGGATTTCAATTTACGGGGACAAGGATAGTGTTCTTGGTTCGTTCTTTTTGAATGCAGGAGATACTTCCAGCGAGATTTATGTTCCGGGTTATTATTGTCGTGTTGGTTTGAGTGTTAAACTTAAGGAGATTATAAATCCCGACACGCGGGTGAGATTGTCTGTGGATGAGGATGTTATTGAAAAGTTGGTTGGAGAAAAGTTCCTTGACAATCGGTGTACAGTGAATAGCATAGAGAAACAGGGGCTTGTGAAAAGCGCGGTTGTGTTTTGCCGTGGCGACGAGAAAAGTCAGAGGTTTGTTTTTTCAATAAGTCCGAAAGTTGATTTTAATGTTGATGAAATTTCAAAGAGTGTTGTGATTGGGGGAAAAATAAAGGATAATTATTATCTTGTTTCTTTGGAAAGTTCAGGCGATGAAAGCAAGTCAGCGAATTTAGTTGCGTGGGTTTTGCAAAAAACTGGAACGGCGAAGGAACTTTCTGGAACAGAAATTACAGCGAATTATGAGAGAATAAAAAGAATCGGCGAGGGGGAGAAGATTCCGGCGGAGCTGAAGAAAATTGAATTTGGTAAAACAGAATTTGGAATAACTCTGAAAGGTTTTGCAGAGCCAGAGGATTCTTGGGGGGATGCAATAGCAGAACAAGAAAAACAGTTTTATGTGGTTGAATATCAAGGAGATTTTGTTTTATATAAAGATGGGGAGGTGGTTAAAGATTCAGAGGGGAATATTCTCGGAGCCGAAAGTTTAGAAGGGCTTAATTCCATTTTATTTGATTTATCTGGGGAGAAATCTTTTAGAGGGGAGGATCTTCCACTAAGCGTAGGTATAGAAGAAGATACAATCGATATAAAATCCCGTTTCAACTCTGCGATTTCAACATACAAGGAATTGACAACAAGTTATCCTTTTGTGACTCAGCGGGATGCGAACGGGGCTGATATTGACGGCATTGAAACATATTCTGAAGAGGGTTTGCGTCGGGGGATTATGCTTGCGAATTTTGTTGGAATGTATAGTGTTAAAGATGAATTGATAAGGATGCTGGTGGAGAAATATCCGTCGAAGCCGAACAAACTTTTCGCAGAGCAGATGTCTGACAGTTACAAAGGTTCGAATACAGGTTCGACGTCTGCGAGTATTTTAGTTAATGGGAAATATAGGACAATTTCTTTTGAAGATGTTTATGAGCCGTCGCTGGAAGAATATGGTGTTGAAGTTTTGGTGGTTGATGGTAAGACGAGTGATGTTTATAATCTTCAGAAAAATCGGGTGCAGAAGATTGGGGATAACTTTATTGAGCTTAAGAATTTAGCAGAAACTTATGCAGAGTTTTCAACAAATATCGGAACAACTGATGGGGCGACAGTTACGACGAGGGTGAATTTAAAAGATACTCTGACTGGGGAGGGAGGCATTTCTGTATGGTTGAATAAGATTTATCTTAAGAAAGCAGCGTCGGTGGAAGTGATTCCGAATATTAATAATGCGGGGACAGAAGCGAATTTGCAGTTTAATATTGGAATTGAGAAACGGAATATTGAGTTGTCGCCGGAGAAAATTAAGTCGCTGATTAATAGTTTGAATAAGACAATTGAGGATTGGCAGGGCAAGTCGGATTCGTTGGGGAAAGTTGTGAAAGTTATGAACGGGGCGTGTCTGGCTGCGGGAACTTTGTTGACTGTGAAAAATCTTTTCTTCGGACTTGACGGCGACGCAATCGCAAGAGATTATACAATGAACGGCGTCGACGGAAAAGGCGGAATTGTGGAATATTGTAGTGGACAGACACAGTTTATTAATCTTCAAAAGTGTCTTGATGATTCTAAAACAAGAGCACGATACAACAAGGATTTTGATATGTATTCTGGATTAATAGAAACACAGAACACGCAATTAGAAGCAATACGAAGAAATAATATTAAAAAATCAGGTTTCCTTGAGGATGTTGTTGATGACAAGGGGTTCTTAGTAGAGTATACTACGAAGATTAGTGGGAAAATTGGAACTGCACACCCAGAATTAGGGGGGGTTTTAACTAAAGAGAATGCAGAGGCGGGAAAATTATATTCTATTCAAGAATTGAGACAGTTGGAGTTTTATGAAGATATGAGGAAACAAGGGGATAATAGATATGCGAATGAAGCACAAGCGATTGTTGATAGGATAAAAGAAAGAAAGGGAATTCTTGACAGTATTGCGAGTATTGGAGATGGTCCATTAAAAATTCCTCCGTCGAAGGTTTCAGTTATTACAAATACAGATACAACACATACTACTTATGCGGGATATAGAGTAAAAGATTTACCCTCCAATTATCAATCTTTGGAGGGGTTTAAGAAA
>CAYQLQ010000030.1:0-7366 GCA_964418495.1 Candidatus Woesearchaeota archaeon
CATGAATTCTTCGGGGAATCTTTGAATTTGTTCTTTTGTTGCATATTTATAAAAAAAGTCCGAAACTTCTGGCAGATTGATTCTCACGATGGGGTGGGCTTTTTGTAAAATTATTTCCTTGTATAATTCAACTAAAAGAGGTATTGCTTCGACGCCTCCAGAGATAATAACTTTTTCTCCGGGTTTTACAAATACAGAATATCTTACGGCGAGTTGTGCTAATTTTCTTGTTCTTAAATCTACAGGCATTTTATTTTCCAGAATTAACAGCTCTGAGTACTGACCACCACATAAAAAACTGTTGGATTAGAGTTATAAAGTTTTTGGTTATTCGCTTCTGCTGATTCCTTTTTCTTTTTTGAATTTTATTACGTTTTCTACAAAGCCCTCGATTTTTTGTTCGTGGCTGACGATTATTAGTTGCCCGACGTTTAGTTCGTTTAGGACGTCGCGCATTTTGTCAAGTTGCTGTTCTGAGAATCCATCGGTTGGCTCGTCTAGAATTACGAGGTCGCGGGTTTTTATTTTGCTTAGAAGAGAATTGATTACTTGGTTCAGCGAGAGCCGATAGGCAAGTGCGATTGCGGTTCGTTCGCCTCCTGAGAGGTAAGAGTAATCGAGTTCGTAATCCTGCTGTTCGATAATTGGAGTGAAATCGTCGTCGAGGCGCACGTTGAAAGAATCAGCGACGAGCATTGCGAACCATTCGGAGAAAAGTTTTGAGAACTCGGTTTTAAGTTTTGCCATTACGTTTTTTTCCACAGAAGAAATTATCGGAATGAATTTTTTTGAAAGCCAGTTTTCAAGATTGGAAAGATATTCAAGTTGTTTTTTTGTTTCTTCGGTTTTTTGAATCCGCTCCTGAAGTTCGTTGATTTGCACTGCGAAAACATCTATTTCTCTTCGCAATTCTGCGGCGCGGATTTCTGTTTCCTTCTCAGAATTCAAAGCGGATTCAAGTTCTTTTTGTTTCTTCTCGAAAAGATTATCAAATTTGCTTAATTCAAAAACAGAGTTCTTGAGAATTTCTATGTGTTGGATTAGAAGTTCCACATCTTTGTCCGTAGAGCGGTTTGTTTTTTCCAGTTCATCGATTCTTTTTTGCTTTTCTCTCGCGCCTTCGATTTTTACCTGAAGGATTTTTGTCTCTTGAATTTTTGTTTCGATTTCAGAGATTTCGAGGTTGGTTTTATCGAGGGTTTTAGAGAGATTTTCTTTTTCCAAGAACAGTTCTTTTATTTTACTGGCATTTTGAGAAGTGTCTAAATCTGCTTTGTTTATGATGTTGCTTTTGTAAACAGGGTCGACATCCTGCAAACAAGTTGGGCAGATTTCGATTTTGGAAATTTTCTGTTTTACGATTTCGTTCTCGGTGTTTTTTAGTGAAAGCGAACTTATCTGCGACGCGATCGCGAGATTTTTTTCATTTAGTTCTTGAAGATTGTTTCGTTTTTTCTCGCGTTCTTTTTCCAGAGTTTCGAGAATTGACAAATCAAGATTCAGATTAGAAATTTCATTTATCTGGATCCGAAGTTGCTCAAGCGCCCGATTGTTTTCGGTGATTGCATCTTGCTTGTTTAATTTCATTATTTTTGATTTTTCTATCTCCTGCTGAAGTTTAATTTTTTCTTCGATTCTTTTTGAAATTTCTTCTTTCTCCTGTTCGATTTTTTTTCTTGCGTCCTGTTTTAAAAACAATTCTGACTCCAATAATTTTCCGTTGCTCTTTTTTGTTTCGAGTTCCTCTTCTTTCAGAAGAACTAAAGATTTGTCCTCCTCGAGGTTGCTGGTTTGCCCTTCTTTGAGCCGTTTCTCCTCGCGAATTTTCCCCGCGACGATTGTTGCGTTCTCGAGGATTGCTTTGTATTTATCAATTCCGAAAACATGCCGGAGCGTGTTTATTCGCGTTTCTGAATCTTCGAGAATAATCTGCTTCAGTTCTTCCTGTGGAGTATAAACTGTGAATTTGTAGAGAAGATTTTGTTTTTTTGAAAATTCTCGCGGATAGTTAAGAAGTGCGAGAACCTGACTTTTTAGTTCTGTGACAGAGGTTTCTTTTTTTTCTCCGTCGACGGTGATTGCACAATAATCCTGAGAGATTGTCTTTCCTCTTTTCAAAGTTCGTTCGATTAAAATTGTTTTGTCTTCTATTTCAAACTCAATGCTCGCGCCTCCGGAGTCTGTGCCGTTTCTCAAAAGCGACGAACCCCTTTGCCCAGGTTGCAAACCGAAAAGAGCAAATTCTATTGCAAGAAGAATTGAAGTTTTTCCAGAACCAATGTCGCCGGAAAGAAGAGTCGAACCGTCTGGAAATTCCACTTCCTGATGCTCGTAACTTCTCAGATTGTTTAGGATTATTTTTCGGAGTTTCATTCGAATTTTAAAATCTTTCTCGCCTCTTCGAGAAGTCGCTGGGTAAATATTTCGGTTTTCTCTCCTTCCTGCTTTTCAATTGAAAGGCTGTGCATCAGCGACGGAATTAGAACATTGAAGTCCGAAGGATTTTGTTTGGAATAAATTTTTATTGTTTCTTCCTCGATGTTTTCAGAATCTTTTATTTCAGCTTCGAGTTCCAGCTCGGAGGATTTTAACTCGTGGGTGTTCTTCAGAAGAAAATAGGCTTTTCGATTTTTTACAAAATCCTCTATCTGGGAAAATTTTATGTCTGAATTTTTTCCGTTTTCAAGTTCGCCTTTCAACCGCAGGAGAATTATTTTATCTTCCAAATCTTTTTTATCGAGCGCGGAAATTATTTTTTCTGTTGCTGTTACAGCGTCGGTGATTTCAATCCTTACGGATACGACGTCTTTTATTTTTAATTCTACTTTTTGCAAAAGTTCCTGTGCCTCGGTGTCAACGATATAGAAGCTTCCGAAGTTCAAATCTTCGAGTTCCTGAAAGTTGTTTGGGAAAACCGGTCCGGGGTAGACGAAATTGCCGTATTGGAAATCTATGTGGAGGTGGCCGAGGGCATAGTAGTCGGCGGGGGGAATTTTGTCGGATTCAATTGCGTCGATGGGGAGGGTTCCTTTTGCTTTGTCGAGGGTCGTGTGGAACATGAAAATTTTGTACATCCCTGGGGCGTCGTTGAGTTTTATTTTTCTGAGGTCGGAAATTTCAAGTCCGGATTTTTTTCCGGGGTATCCGAAGATTGCGTTTCCTTGATAGACTGTTGGATTTAAACGAATTGAATCTTCGGTTTCTTCGAAGTCGGCGACGTTCTTACAGAAGCCTGCTTTTTCCAAAACATCGAGAAAAGTTTTTCCTGAGACCGAATAATCGTGGGAACCAGCGACGATAAAGCAGGGGATTTTTGCGTCCTTTAATCTTTTGAATTGCGCGAATGTTTCCTTCAGAATTTCTATCGGGGGGTAAGCAGAATCGAAAAGGTCACCTGCGATGAGTATGAAATCCAGTTTTGATTTAAGGCATGTATCTACTGCGAGTGAAAAAGACGCGGAGTTCAGTTCTTGCATCGGCTGTTGTTTCCATCCGCCGAGATGAACATCAGATAGGTGTGCAAATCTTACCATTTTCAAAATGTTTATAACTCCCAAAAAAGACTTATATATAAAATTGATTGTGATGAAACACCAATGAGAACGAGTATCCTTTTTGGGGGGCCTGCGGGGACTGGTCCGAATATTCTGACTTCCGTAGTTGGAAACGCACTGGTTCGGCAGGGATATTATGTTTTTTATTCGCGCGATTATCAATCTCTGATTCGGGGCGGGCACAATTTCAACGTCCTCACTTTTTCAGAAGAGCCGGTAAGTAGCAACGATTCTCAAATTGATGTTCTTGTTTGTCTTGACAAAAACACAAAGAATATTCACAATAAAAACCTGAAAGAAGGGGGAATTATTTTGGAGGGGAGCGAGGGGAATATGAATTTTGCGGGTAGAATTTTTAAGATTCTTGGATTGGGATTTGAGACTCTTGAAGAAGAATTGAGGACTCTTGGAAAACGGGTGGAAGAAAATTTAGGAACATCGAGAAAAGGCTATGACGGAGAGACTCGGGAATTTTGCAAATTGGAAACTAAGAAGTTGACGGGAATTTTTGAGAACGGAAGCCAGGGAATTGCCGACGGTGCTATAGATTCTGGGATGGAAATTTATTATGCTTATCCTATGACGCCTGCGACGCCGGTGTTGACGGAAATTTCGCAGAGAACTCTTGATGAAAAGAGCAAGCATCTTAGCATTGAACTTGAAAATGAAATCGCGGTGGTGAATGCGGGAGTTGGTTCGGCGATGACAGGGAAGAAAGTTATGGTGGGAACATCGGGGGGAGGTTTTGATTTAATGACAGAAGGTTTGAGTCTTTGCGGAATCGCGGGAATTCCTCTTGTGTTTTATCTTGCTCAGCGCCCAGGACCAGCGACAGGTGTTGCGACTTACACTTCTCAGGGAGATTTGAAAATGGCTCTGAACGCAGGACACGGAGAATTTACGCGGATTGTCGTCGCGCCGGGAAATCCTTCTGAAGCAAAAGAACTCACGAGTCAGGTATTTTATCTTTCATCTAAATTTAAAGTTCCGTCGATAATTCTCAGCGACAAACATCTTGCTGAAAGTTTTTACACGTCGGAGGGGAAAGGAGAAATTGTTAAATTCAAAACAGATTTGAAAATGAAAAGATTCAACAGTTATGAAACAGATGAAGGAGGGAGCGCAACAGAGGAGCCAGAGATTATTGAAAAGAATATTGTTGCGCGGATGAAAAAAGGTTTTGAACTTGCGGAAGAATCTAAGAAATTTGAAATGTATAAGATTTATGGGGAAGTTTCATCTAAGAATCTGGTTGTTTCGTGGGGCTCTCCAAAAGGCGCGATTTCCGACGCTGTTAAGGATTTGGATTGCGGGTTTTTGCAAATAAAATACCTTGAACCTTTTCCAAAAGAAGTTGCTAAAATTATGAAAGATAAAAACTTAATTTTAGTGGAGAATAATTCAACAGGGCCTCTTGCGGACTTGATTCGGGAGAAAACCGGAATTTTGATTGAGGACAGGAAGAAGATTTTGCGATTTGATGGAAGGCCCTTTTTAGCAGATGAGCTGAAGGAAGAGATTGGAAGGAGGATAAAATGAATCGAAAAAATAAACAGATATTCCAGATAATTTTGACGGGAATTATTATGGCTGTCGGATTGATTTTACTAAAATGGATTCCGATGGAAATTTATGGGAGAAACATTCTTTCTGACGCATCTATGCATATCACAATCGCGTGTTTTATTCTTTACATTATTTATTTTTTTATTGACCAGAACAAATCGTGGAGAATTCCTTATCTACTTTTTGCGTTTATGGTTTTGATAATTATCTCTGTTCAAAGAATTTTCGCTAATGCTCACAACGACGTTGGATTGCTCGGAGGATTTTTAATTTCTATAATAGCAATTCTTCTTCCGCGATGGGGTGAATTAAAAAAATATTTTAAATTTTAATGACAAATCTAAATACAAAAACAAGGCCGACGTGGTGTCCGGGGTGTAACAACTTTGCGATACTTGCGGGTGTGAAGAAAACCCTTGCGGAAGAAATTGAAAAAGGGAAGAAAGAGGATTTTGCGATTGTTACTGGAATTGGTTGTCATGCGAAGATTTTTGATTATCTTAATATTAACGGAATAAATACCTTGCACGGGCGGGTTTTACCTACGTGTCTCGGAATAAAAGTCGCAGAGCCGTCGATGAAAGTTCTTGGGTTTTCTGGGGACGGGGACGCTTATGCAGAGGGGATGGAGCATTTAATTGCGATGGCGAGGTACAATTCGGATGTAAAATATTTTGTTCATAACAATCAGGTTTTTGCTTTGACGGTTGGACAACCGACGCCGGTTAGCGAGAAAGGATTTTCTGACAAGACAACTCCGAAGGGTGTGAAACTCGCTCCGATAAATCCTATTAAATTAATGCTTGCTTCTGGCGCGAGTTTTGTTGCGCGGGTTTATTCTGATGTTAAACAAATTGAAGAAGTTTTGAAAGAAGCGATGAAACATAAGGGGTTTGCTTTTATTGAAGTTCTTACCCCTTGTTTGATTTTTCACAACACAGATTATAAAAGCAAAACTTATTCTTTAGAAAAGAGCAATCACGACAAAACGAACTTCGACGACGCTTGGAAAAAAGCGCAGGAATTTGACTATAACAGCGTCGGAGAAAACACAAAAATTCCAGTAGGGATTTTTTACCAAACTTCAAAACCGGTTTTTGAGGAAGAACTTAGAGATTAATTTCCTCGACAAACAATTCTTCCATAAATATTTTTTTTGACGCAAGTTTTTTCGGGTGAAATTTTTCAATTCTTTTTCTTGGTGTGAGCGAACTTGTGAGAAGAAGAATTTTTCCGTAGGGCGCGAGGAAGTTTTTTGCTTGTTTTAAAAATTTGAGGATTATCTCGTCGCCGTTTTTTCCGCCGGTTGTTGCTATCCGCGAATCTTCTGGCTCGCGTTTGTCTTCTGGGAGATACGGGGGATTGAAAATAATAAAATTGAAGTTCCCTTTTATCTTTGAAAAAAGATTTGATTGAATAACTTTTGATTTTGGAAAGTTGGTTTTTAAGAATTTAATTGCGTCGGGGTTTATGTCGACGAGGGTTAGATTTTTTTCAGGAATTCTTTTTTGGATAAGTGTTTGCGCCTGAATTCCTGTGCCTGAACCCATGTCAAGAATTTTATGTTTTTTAGGAATCTTTAGGTTTTTCAAAACTTCCTGCATAAGAAAAGAATCTTCTGCTGGTTCGTAGATTTGCATTTTAAAGGTTTGCGATAAAATTCAGAACGTCCTGCTTGAATATGAAAAGCGCGGCGAGGCCTCCGAGGAGAATTAGGAGAATCACGACGAGAAGAATCAGGAGCCACTTGCCTTTTGGTTTTGGAGTTTGTTCATAATTTGAGATGGTTTGTTTTGGTGCGGGGGTTTTTTCTGGAAGATAAGAAGATATTTTTTGAACTGTCGGACCAGAATTGAATTTTGGTTTTTCTGGTCTTGGTTGAATCTGGGACGCAATTTGCGTCGGGTGCGGAGACTGTTGCATTTGAACCTCCCGTGCAGCTTCTTCGATTTCTGATTTGGAATAACCTGCGTTGTAAAAAGTTCCCATTGCGCGTTGAAGGGATTCTCCTTTTGAAACCGCCTGTTTCAAGCCCTCAAGAATTTCATAGTTCATTTCATAGCTCCAGTTTTTGTCCGTCCTGAAGAAGGTGACATTCTTTTCCTGCGCGGTAGCCCATTTCTTTTGCGAGTTCAATCATCGGCGTGAGCTGGGCGGTTGTTCCGTGAGATGGGATTATATGCTCTGGGTTTACGATTGAGATTAAATCGCGAAGGTCTTCTCTTCCTGCGTGTCCTGAAACATGA
>CAYQLQ010000031.1:0-6961 GCA_964418495.1 Candidatus Woesearchaeota archaeon
AGCCTTTCAGGTTTGGGACCTGACGACCCCGGTTCAAATCCGGGTAGCCCCATTTTTAAAATGAGCACAAAATCAAAAAAATCAAGAGCAGCAGGAAGATACGGTGCGAGATACGGCCGTTCAGTTCGCGCAAAAGGCGCGAGCGTAGAAGACAAACAAAGACAAAAACAAAAATGCCCTTTCTGCGAAAAGATGGGTGTAAAAAGATTATCAAAAGGAATATGGAAATGCCCTCGGTGCGACAAAAAATTCGCGTCCGGCACATACACAACATCATAATGGCAACTTACAAGTGTTTCAAATGCGGAAAGAAAACAACCGACAAAAATCTCGAAAAGAGATTCGTCTGCCCTGCGTGCGGAAGCAAGATTTTCTTCAAACCGCGAACTCAAGTAAAAAAAGTAAAAGCAGTTTAAATGGAATCCCACGACGAGAAACTTCAAGAAATGCAAATGCTCGAACAAAATTTGCAAAATATTCTTATGCAGAAACAAGCATTTCAAATGGAACTTTCTGAAACCGAATCTGCGTTCGAAGAAATAAAAACCGCCGGCGATGAGGTCTTCAAAATTATCGGACAACTGATGATTAAAACCGAAAAAGCAAAAATGCAGGAAGAATTAGAGAACAAGAAAAAAATTCTCGAATTGAGAATTCAGGCTTTTGACAAACAAGAGTCAACTTTGGCTGAAAAACTGACACGGCTTCGGGACGAACTCCTCAAATCTACCAAGAAATAATATATCCAAAAAGTTGCGAAATCTTTATAAATCTCTTGCCGTTCAAAATATTACAATGTTCGACAAAATAAAAAAAGCATTCTCCGGTTCCCTCGGTAACGACTCTTTGGACGAGGAATACATCGAGATAGACTTAGGAAAAAAAGAAGAAGACAATAAAGTTATGGTAAAGCTTTTCATCCTGAAACACTACGACGATGTTAATGATATTCTCAACGCTCTGCGCGAAGGCTACACAATTGCAGTAATCGACATTGCGATTCTAAAAAAGAAAGACCCAATTGAATTGAAAAGAGCGGTTTCGAAAATAAAGAAAACAACCGACGCCCTTGAAGGCAACATCGCAGGTTTCGGAGAAAACACAATCGTCGTAACACCATCATTCGCGAAAATCGACAAGCACGTTCCGCCAAGACCAAAAGAAGAACCCGGAAACAAGTTCGAGCGATACTAAAATTTATAACCTCTTTCTCACTTCGTTGCTTATGAAAACACTTTTCATTCCAGCATATTCACAGAAAAAAATAAGCAAGTCCCAGATTCTTCAACTTTCAAAGAAACTTCCAAAAACTCTCGCTATCGCGTATTCAATTCAATTCAAAAACCTTGCCAAAGAAATCAAAAACATTCTTTCAAGAAATCATAAAATCAATTCTTTTGTTCACAAAAACTCCCTATCAAAGAATCACAGAATCACTTCTTTTGCGCAGGTTCTCGGCTGTTCCCAGCCGAAATTTCCGCAAAACACCGACGCTGTTTTGCTAGTCAGCTCGGGAAAATTTCACGCGGTTTCCCTCGCTTCTGAAATCCAAATTCCGGTTTATCTTTTCGCAGGAAACACTCTCGAAAAAATTTCCGATAACGAAATTCAGAAAATAAAACAAAAGCAAAAAGCATCTTATCTTAAATTTTTAAACGCCGACGAAGTCGGTATTCTGGTTTCCACAAAACCCGGACAGCAAAATCTAAAAAAAGCAATTGAATTTAAAAAAAATCTAAAAAATAAAAAATCCTATTTATTCGTAGCAAACAACATTAACGCGTCGGAATTTGAAAACTTCGGTTTAAAATCTTGGATAAATACTTCTTGCCGTCGAATGGACATGAATGATTCTTCTATAATTAATTTAGAGAATTTAAACATTCGCGATTGAGAAAACAGTTTTCAGCGCAACAATAATTGTCGCAGGAACAAACAACGCAAGAAGCGCCGCGAACGTCGACGTCACAACATCACCGACGCCAATTCCAATCAGCGAACCTGTCACACTTTCCATTCCGAACTTGCTGACAATCACAAGAATCGCGCCAGCGACGAGAAACGTCTGCGAATCTTTTCCAGTAACATTCATAAACCCGACGATAATTCCGAGAATAATCAGAATCGCGTAAATCTGCGCACTGTAACGCGTCAGCGCCGGAATCGAAAACAGCGTCGTCGACAAACCAATAACAATCGCCAAAATCACACCAATTAAAAACGCCCACGCTCCAACAGAATTCTCTCTCGCCTTAATCGCCATACTTTATTCAACCTATTAATATATATAAACTTTCCGACATATATTCTCCATCACAGAAAACTTTATAAACCATAGTAACTCTCGGATGACACATGAAAACAAAGACTCTCGGTTTATTCGCACTAACTATTCTTTCAGTTGTGATTCTAATGGGTTTGGCAAGTGCTGCAACAATCTTCTCAGATAATTTTGATGATGGGGATTTAAATGGTTGGAGTATCATAAATAACCCTGTCTCCTTACCTGGGGCGCAATGGGTTGCTACAAATAATTATGCTGAAGCAAAACCAGGAAAGGGTTCTGCTATACCTTCAGAAGGAACAACAACTCTTGAAAGAACAATAAGTACTTCTGGCTACCAAACAATAACTCTTAGTTACGATAGGCAATTAGAAAACTTTGAACTTTCTGATGCTTTTGAGGTTTCATGGTCTCTTGACGGAATCACATACAATCCCTTAGAGATAAATAATACTGGGGGGGATTTGGCATTTGTTTCAAAGAGTTTCAACTTACTACCCGCTTCGGTAGAGGATAATGCTAATCTTAGGTTGAAGATTGACTGTAAGACCGACGCCCTAAGAGAATATTGTAGAATAGATAATATTCTTGTTCAAGGAACGATAATTCCTCCGGTAACACCTTCAGCAAATATCTGTAAATATCATGAAGGAGTTTCAGCAAATAACGGCTCCCTTAAAGTAGATATAAGAGATGTTTCAGTTATCAAAAACGGTTTTGGAAAAGATAAAGAATGGTTGCCTCTTGATGAAGTTGAGGTTGAAATTAGAGTAAAGAACACTGGTGACTGGGATATCGACGACATCTCACTTGAATGGGGAATCGCAAACGACGATTTATCATCTGAGTGGGTTGTTGAATTTGAGGAGGTAAAGGAGTTCAATCTCAAGAACGGAAAAGAAGACACTTTCTTAGTAAATTTCAAAGTTAACGAAAAGGACTTAGATATGAACTTTGATGAATTTGTAGGAAACGACTACAAACTTGTAGTAAGAGCAACAGGAACAATCGACGACAATAATGCTGGAGCATTGGATACTGCTGATAGTTGCGCGAGCGATTCAGAAGATGATATTTCATTCTATGAAGAATCAGACTTCGTAATCCTAGACGACATAAAAATTCTCCCTGAAACAGCAATGTGTGGTTCAGATGTTCAAATCACAGCAGACGTATGGAACATTGGTTCTGACCCTCAGGACGATGTTTATGTAATAATCTACAACCAAGAACTTGGACTAAACAAACAGGTAAACATCGGAGACATAGACGAGTTCGATAGCGAGAACCTTAACGCAATAATCACACTTCCAACAAATGTTAAAGAAAAAGTTTACGAGTTGAAAGTTCGTGTTTACGATGAATACAACGACATTTACGAAAATGACTACGACGAGGAAGAGTCAGAGTTCAGCGTTCTTCTTGAAGTAAAAGGCGGAAACTGCGCATTATCTTCTAAAGCAACAGTGAGCGCAACCCTTGTTTCAGGCGGAAAAGCAGGTGAAGACCTTGTAATCAGCGCAACAGTAATAAACTCAGGAACATCTCAGGCAACATTCAACCTTAACGCAGCAGGTTACTCTGACTGGGCGTCTTCAGCAACTCTCAGCAAAACCGCAATGGTTCTAAACGCAGGCGCATCAGACACAGCAACAATAACCTTAAAAATTAAAGACGACGCTTCAGGAGACAAGTCTTTCAACATCGAAGTTCTCTCTGGAAACGCAATCGTCGTTACACAGCCAGTAACAGTTACAATCGAAGCGTCTTCACCTGGATTCTTCTCAAGAATAACCGGCAACGCAATCGGCGGAAACGCATACCTCTGGGGAATCGGAATCCTAAACGTAATCCTCGTGATTGTTATCATAATCGTAGCTGTTCGAGTTGCAAAAAGTTAATTTTTTAAGTCGCTTTAATCTTGTTATCTAATGAATAAATTAATCTCTATTTTAATCCGCTACGCAATTCTCGTCCTCGTCGCAATTCCCAACCTCTATTTATTTTACTTACTCCTCACGCCTCTGACGCTTTATCCGGTTTATTTTATTCTTCATCTATTTACCGACGCTGTTCTCTCCGGCTCAACAATTCTCCTATCAGGCAAAGCCCTCGAAATCATTCCCGCCTGCATCGCCGGCTCTGCATATTATCTTCTCCTAATTCTCAATCTCTCTGTTCCCAACATAAAATTCCCAAGAAGAATTAAAATGATTCTCATCTCTTTTCTTTCTCTTCTCCTTCTGAACATTCTAAGAATCCTTTTAATGTCAATTCTATTTATCTCAGGTTCCGCAATCTTCGAATTCGTGCACCTAATTTTCTGGTACGCAATAAGCATAATCTTCGTCGTCGCAATCTGGTTCGCCGAAGTAAAAATATTCAAAATAAAATCCGTCCCTTTTTATTCAGATATTCAATTTCTTAGAAGTCTCATAAAATAAAATTAATAAAGCCCAAACTTCCGAGAAGAATCAACACCCCAGCAATCGTTACACCAACGGAAATCGCCCATATACTTTTCTTTCTGTCAAGTCCAATCAACCACGCAAGAAGACAGCCACTCCACGCGCCTGTTCCAGGAAGCGGAACAGCAACAAAAAGCGCCAACGCTACAAATTCCCCTGTCCCACTTTTTCTTTCAAACTTATCCACCTTCTTTTGAAATCTTCGAAGATATGCGTTAAATAATTTCTCGTAGATTTTTACTTTAATCAGAATGTGATGAACATGGTCGAGAAAAAAGAATATTCCGAAGATAAGCAGAATATTAACCAGAACAATAAGAATAAAAACAAAAGCAATCGGAACCGAGTTCTCAATAGCAAACGCAATCGCCATCGGAAGCCCGACACGCAATTCAGTAATTGGAAGAATCGTCAGCGCGATTGCATAGAGAAGTTTCAAATCCATTACTGCTCCTGATTTATTTCAACAAAAGTCTCTGCCATAAATCTTTCAGTTACTTTCAGAATATCGCAATCACTTATCTCAAAATTATAACAAGTCGGACCTGTCTGTTTTATAGAACTGCTGTTTCCGTTTTTGAAATCAATAAAACTATATCTGCCTTCCATATCGCACGAAGCTTTCTCGTCCCGAAGAACATCTGTTCCAAGAATCTGCAACAACTTCACCATGTTCGCAACAGCAATAACCGCGTCGCCGTCGCAATCAAAATTCTCACTCATATTGACCACAACATCTCCTGAGAGATAATATCCAATTCTTGTATAAAAAGGAATTTCCTCGTCGAGTTTTCGCGGGTCGTTTCGAAGATAAAAATTATACATTGCCGACCCGCCGTTGTAACTCACCGGAATCGCAGTCCTGTACAAGATAAGTTCGCCTTCTTTAACCACGTCGAATTTAACTCCGCGATATTCAAAATGCCGGATAGAATTTATTGTCAACCACCCGACGAGAAAAACAACCGCGACAACCCCTATAAAAATAAGAACATTCCGAAGAATCCGATTATTCCGAGCCATCTCTTCTTTACTCGCAGGCTCTTCTGCAACTTCCCCGCAACTCTTCACGACTTTTTCTCCCCCCGATTTATCAACTTCAAAAATCTCACAAACCTTTTCTTTTTTCGTCGGTTTCTTCCGGCCGACCACGCTTGGGCGGTCGCCTTTTTTAACAGATTTTTTTCTTGGCATAGAATTAATTCTCTTTCTTAGTTTATAAGTTTTATCCTACTATTCCGAGAGTTTTAAAGAGAAACTCATCTGCGATTTGTGTTAGGTTTTCTTCCGGACCTCTGATAAAAACGCAGTTGTTCTGAACAGAAATTTCTGCGACATCGTTTTTCTCTATTTTAATAAAATTATCCTCGCAGGTTTTTATTGGAGAAATATCGTCGCAGGCAGTGTCAAGACACGCGAGCTGAACCCGAAGAGCAATGCTTCCAAGATTGTTATAAATCTCCGCGCCAGCGTCGGCGCTTTCCGAATTTAAATAAAGCGCCTTCCCAGAATATTCTCCTGCGTTTTTCCCATTAAAATCAATTCTCTCTGTTGTAGAAGGATTATTTGAAAAAGCAAACTGCTGATTTCCGACCACAGTAAACCAGTATCCGTTTTGAAAAACAAATTCAAATCCGTTGTATTTAACTGCCGAAGAATCTTCGTCGCCTCCACCGCGGAAAGCATAACCCAAAACACTGAACATCATCAAGCCGACAAGAACAAGCCCCCCAATTATCTGGTTCCTTCGTGTCTTCTTCGCTTCAGTATGTTTGGAAACAATTTTTCTCATTTAAGAAAATAAATATTCAAGTATAAAAACTTTACGAGACTTCCGTCCGCGCAATAAAAAAAGAAAAAAAAGAAAAAAATAAATTGTTTGACTTAAACTTAAGCAGTTTCAGTAACTAACTCAGCGCTTGTTGAAGAAGTTCCTTTGTAAGCTTTGCTTGTATCAACAACTTGTGTTGTCAAATATTTAGCAGCGTTAACAGTATCTGCAGCTTCGTAACCAGCAACAACCAATGCAATCTTTCCAGAGTTATATGCTCCAGAAACACCTTTAATCAGGAATTGTCCTGATCCAACACCGGTTGATTCTGTGAAAGCAGCACCACAGTAAGCTCCACCTAATACAGTAGCAGCAGCTGAATTAATACAGCTTCCACCAACAACAATTAAGTTCTTTGAACTTACAGAACTAACTTCA
>CAYQLQ010000032.1:0-2743 GCA_964418495.1 Candidatus Woesearchaeota archaeon
AGTTAATATAATCAACCAAAAAATAGAACAAAAAGATCCAGAGAGGTTTAGTTCTGAGGATGTGAGGAGAGTTCTTGGATCGGAGGGTACTTGCGGAGCAATTAAGGTTATGAAGAAGCTTGGAGCTCAGAAGGACGAGAGTAGTGGCAGATGGTATGTCCCAAGTGAATCCCTGAAGAGATTTCTCGATACACACAAGCCAACAGATAAAGGTTGGAGAAATATCCGAGGTTAACTTCCTTGTTTTTATTTCTTCTCCCGAATTAAAATATAAGCGATTATTCCAGGTATTGCGACAATCGCAGATAGCATAATTACATATCGCGCTCCAATCGTGTCAATGAGATAACCAACTAACGGCAAAGCAAGAATCGCCGCGATAGAAAGAATCATCGACTCAACAGAACCAATTGTTGACCTAAGTTTGGAAGGAATAAACCTGTGAAAATAACTTCTGCTTATCGGCGTTTGGACTGTCAAGAAAAATATTGAAAACAGCATTACAAATAAAGCAAGATACCAAGAGTTCGTAAAGTAGACAAATAATAAACTCAAAATTCCAATCAAAGTCATTTTAATGATGAAACCTCTTTCACGGGATTTTCCTTTCAGTTTCTTCGCAAAAAAAGGAGCAACCGCAGAGACAGCAAACATAGCCGACCACAAATAACCAAAAGCATAATCTGGAAAATCCAAACTTTGTAAAAAGGGAACCCAAGTCAGCGATTCAGAAAACGCCCCAGCGAGAGCAATAAAAAATCCCCCAACAATCAGATAAAACAACACAGGATGTTTCCTAGCATAATTTATAGAGGTCGCAGATTGTTTTTTGATTTCTCTAACAGAATCCCTTATCCGAATATTTCTTCTTTTGTATTCTTCTTCGCCAAATGAAAGGGTAATAACCGTGACTGCCAAAGAAGCAAACGCAAACAGCCAAATCACAGACACTCCAAACGACTTAACAAAAAACGCACCAACAATTCCAGATAAGCACAGAGCAATAGAAGTTAAGAAACCACTTTTAACAAAATATTCATGCAAAAGTTTTTTATCTCGTTTCTTCACTAAATCCACAACCCATGCTTCCTTGCTCCCAGAAGAAAAACTCGACGAAAATCCGAGGAAAGCAAAAAGCACCAAAATAGCATAATAGTTTGTAGAGAAAAACAACCCCAAGAAACAAAGCCCTTCTAAAACCATGCCAAGGATAACAGAAAATTTTCTTCCGAATAAATCTGCAACAGCCCCCGTCGGGATTTCAAACAAAAGCATAGACAAGGGAAGAGCTGCAATAACAACACTTATCTGAAACATGCTAAACCCGAGGTCGCGAAAAAAGACAATCCAAAACGCAGGAGCGAAATAAAGAATATACGAAACAAGATAATCTAAATAAAAAGGCCACAAAAGTTTCAGTTCATTTTCTTTGAATAGTTTCATTTCATCTTCCCTCTTTTCTTCACCCAAGATTTCATACTATAAAAATTTATCCAAGAAATTCACGAGTTTCTTTTTGAAATAGGAGGTATTACTAACTAGAGAATAGTAACAAACGAAAGATTTAAAAAGGTTAATTATAATATTTTCTTATGAAACCAAAAACAGAATCACCAACGCAAATAGACCGGTTCGAAAGAATCAGGACTTTAGCAAAAAGGATAGAAAAAGGAGCTAATCCAGGTGCACCAGTTTGGGGTGTAACGCCAACTAGCAGAACATTAATGAGAATCAATGTTACATATTGTCTTCCTAATGGAATAGACGCGCAGACTTCCCACGAGAGATTCGTTAAAAAGGCATATGATCCTAACGAAGATTTAGAAGAACCTTTAGCAAGCCAAAGAGACACGGATTTACTTGGTGAATCCGATATCCCCGAATGTGAGGTTGCTGCGGATTATAGGGCATTGGGAGAAACAAGAAATCATACTAAAAGAGTTATGAATGCTCACGGATATCGTTTAGCTGGGACTTTCAGAGTGCGAAACCGTTCAGATCTTTTCGGAGAGATTTATCTGAGGGGCCTCAGAGAGTAAAAAGAAAACTCGGAGTAAATCCTTACAGAAAATAATTATTTTTCCTATCGAACACCAGCCTTTCTTTCAATCAATTCAATCCGTTGCTGAAGATGATAAATCTGATTTGACAAATCTTCAAGTTTTTCTGTAATCGCGACGAGTCGTTTTGTTAGTCGTCGCTTTTTTTCCTCGGCATCAGAATTTCCCGAAGAAACATCAACATAATCTGAAGAACGTTCAGACGAAGAATCCGAAGCATTCGCAAGTCCGCCTAAAAACCCAAACGCATTCGACGCCGAATCTGCAACAGGCACCATCTCTGATTTCATCTCGTCTGCCCGAGCTTTCTGTTTCCGCCACTTCTCACCCAAATCAACAAAATCTTTCTTTTTTCCAAATCCTAAAAATCCCATGAAAAACCCACACATTCGAAGTTTTTAAATTGTGCGATATACAAACATTTTTTAAGCATAAAATATTCTCCTGTTCATGGAAGAGGTAAAATCAGTTGACCAAATCATCGCCGACATTAGTCCGTATTACGCAGACAGAGTAAAGAAAAAAGAAGGAGGAGTAATTGATTCTGTCGCTGAATCAGAACATCGGCTCGTTTACGATTCGTCGTCAGAAACTCTCGAACCGCTTTATTTTTTCATCCTCGATTTAATGAACGACCGCGGACTCAAAACAGAAAAATTCGTAGACAATTTCTCGTCGTCGCC
>CAYQLQ010000032.1:2843-6408 GCA_964418495.1 Candidatus Woesearchaeota archaeon
GGAAAACTCGACCTCAACGAAAGAGTAAAAAGAATCCTTCTCCAAAGAATTCATGAATTCGAATCTTGGAGAACCACTTCAGAATCAGAACTACGAAAACGTTACGAACTTGAAAGAAATTATCTGGGAAGCCAGGTAAATAGTTTGAAACTGTATTCGCGATGGGTCCGCCCTTATCTAAAAGCCGCGTCCGAGCTCGAACAAAAAGAACAAGGCAGAAACGCTAACCTCGTTAAAACATTCAACACAATAATTCTTGAACTAACTCTTTTAGGAAAAAGTAAAATAGACGTAAAAAAATCCGCAATCTCCGGAGACCTTCCCGCAGAATTCTCAAATGAAAGATTCCTTCGCGGAATAAAAAGGAATTACAACACCTGCGTTCTCGTGGACTTTGTTTTCCGAGGAATCCCCCAGCGCGTCTCACAGCAATCGCATTATGTTTTCGGCGGAAGAGTCGATGTAACATTCCGCGCCTACGCTCTCAACGACGACGAATTAAAAAAACTTGACGAGCAAATGGGAAAATCAGACATGGAAGACGCGCTCAAACTTATCGAAGGCGCGACAGGCGAAAGCCTCGAACAACTCCAAAAAGAAATAAATTATTTCCTCGAAGAAGACGAACCAAAAAAAGAAGAAAAGAAAAAATCCGCCGACAACTCCAATCCTTTCCTCGCACTAATCGGGCATTACGACAAAAAAGAAAAAACCGAAGAGAAAAAAGAAGACCCCAAAAAGAAAAAAGAACCTGTCCCCGACGTAATTAAAGACAACTGGATAGAAGAAACTCACCTGCGAAAACTCACTGTCGAAAAAGTTAAGAGCCTCACCTACGACCTTTTCAACATCTACAAAAAAGCCCACGGCATGCCAAGTTACGATTAACCATAGAAAATCTTAAACCCCAATATTTATCTGAAGTACTTATAGAGAAAAAATCTTCGTAGCATCTTCACTTTCAAAAAGAAGCAATCCGCCGATAATTAAAACCAAGCCGACAACAGAACTCACCGCACTCGCCCGCGTTGAAATCACGTTTCCAGTAATCCCCGACTTCATCAAAATCACAAATATAATTCCTTTAACAAATAACAAAATCCCGAACCATTTTTTCCACCCCATCAATATTTCACGCGTTTCCCCTTTTTAAAAATTCCTATCCATACTTTTATATATTCTTCTTGCGTCGGTGAATAATGGTAGGAAAGAAAAAAGAAAAAAAAGCCGCGCCAAAAAAAGAGACGCCGAAAAATAAAATCTCCGAAGAAATGTTTGTTTTATCCGAACACGAAACTTCCGAGGACGAACCAGCACTTGAAGATTTTGCAGAGCTAAATGAATTTGTCCCGTCGGTTCGGCAGATTTCGTCTTCGCCAGTTATGGAAAAATTTGAAGGAACGCAAGAAGGAAAATTTCGTCTTGAGGAAATAGAACCTGCGCAGGATTCTAAAAAGGAAACAAGCACGCCAGATTATATTACAGTTTCTAACGCGCCAAAATATTCAGCGTCGGACGAAGCGAGAGCTACGGAGGAAACGATAGTCTCGAGAACTATTAGCAGACCTTCAGAATCTTCATCTTTCCTTCCTTCAGCAGGGCTTCATACAAATGTGGATATCCCCGAACTTCGTCAGGCAGGAACCCAAAATGCAGGAGACGATTATCTTGTCTCGGAAATTTCCGAAAGAGAAGAAAGATCCAGGCTGCCTTTTGAACGACGAAGCACCATCGAAAAAGAAATTCATTTCAAAAAATACGAACCCCGATAAATTAATAAACAACTTTCAAATTTATATAACATGGCAAAAGGTGATTACACAATTAATAATATCTACCAAGGCGGTTACAACACTTTCGAACCGTCGTCAGATAATCTTTTTATCGGATATCGCGCGAAAGCCGGCGAACTCGGAGCAAACACCAAACCCGATACCGCAAACCAAATTCAGCAAGTTTCTCAACTTCTTAATCAGGGAATTGTGCCAATAGAGCTGACCCCGCTCCAAGTAGAAACATTCAACCAAATACCTAAACAG
Organism: Candidatus Woesearchaeota archaeon; assembly: GCA_964418495.1. GTDB lineage: Archaea > Nanobdellota > Nanobdellia > Pacearchaeales > GW2011-AR1 > CAYQLQ01. Next base: position 4,883 of record CAYQLQ010000032.1, read on the forward strand.
CATTTCAAGGAAATAAACCGGATGGCGAAATTAACCGGCGCGAAAATTTCACTTCACGCGCCGATTGTTGAAGCATCAGGAATAGGAGAGCAGGGATGGAGCGAGGCAAACCGCCAGCTCGCAGAAAACCAGCTGAAATCCGCCGTGGAAAAAGCAATGGAATTGGAAGACAACGGAAAAGTTCCGGTAACAATTCATTCGTCTGCAATTCTCGGTTCAGAATATAAAAAAGATGAAAAAGGAAACATTGTCCCAGAAAAAATTGTTCTTGTTAATCAAGAAAACGGAAAGCCCGTGGCAGTCGCCGAGGAGGAAATAAAATACTACCCCGAGGAACCAGGTCTTGAAAGGAAATATTCTCCTGAAGACCAACTTAAAGTCATAAATCACAGCCAGTGGATTGATTCGCTGTCCAAGACTGTTTTTGACAAGACAAACGCAGACAGAATTCTCGACGAGCACTACCCAATTTACCATGAGTTGAAGGGTCCACTCCTTTCCGGAAAGCTGAAACCCGAACAACTTGAACCAAGTCAGAGAGATGTTTTTATGAGAATTGAAGGAGCACAGGAATATCTTAAAAATGCAGAGATGGGATTGAACGCTCTCTTCGACAAGGCTTACAAATACGCAAGCTCAGATGAAGAGAAAAAAGATTTACGGGAAGCAGCTGAAAAATATCGCAAGGCACTGGGATATAACGGAGACGAACCTACTCCTGCGGAGATGATCAGAGCAAGAGACCCGCTTTTACGCTCGCGTGCATCACAGGTTTTAATCAATGCGTTGGAATCAGCAAACCCACAACTTATGGTTCCGATTGAAGAATTTGCAATGAAGAATTCAGCAAAAACTTTCGGTAATGTTGCGTTTGATGCGTACAAAAAATCCAAGGAAAAAAATCTAAAAGAAGTTCCGACTATCAGCATAGAAAATATGTTCCCTGGCATGGCGTTCTCCTCTGCAAAAGATATGGATAATCTCATAACAAAATCGCGGGAGAACTTTGTGAAAACAGCAGTTGCTGACGGAATGTCAGAATCTTCTGCAAAACAACAGGCGAGTAAAATTATTGGAATGACCCTTGATGTCGGACATTTAAATATCGCGAAGAAAAAAGGATTTGAAGATAAAGACCTTATGAAAGAAGTTGAGCAAATCGCAAAGCACGTAAAACATGTTCACCTAACAGACAATTTCGGTCACAGCGACAGCCACCTTCCTGTTGGGATGGGAAATGTTCCAACTAAGGAAATAATGGAGCACTTAGAAAAACAAGGATTCAAAGGAACAAAAATAATTGAAGCAGGAGGATGGGTTCAGCATTTTGGAACATCTCCTCTCGCATACAACCTCGAAGCTCTTGGTTCCCCTGTATATGCTGAAGGACCCGGTCCGTACTGGAATCAAACTCCAGCATCCCTTCAAGGATATTCCGGCGGATACGGAATGATGTTACCGCAGACAAATTATCAAACTTTCGGCGCAGGATTTTCACAACTTCCCGCAGACCTCGGCGGACAAGT
>CAYQLQ010000033.1:0-6069 GCA_964418495.1 Candidatus Woesearchaeota archaeon
GAATTCAAAGGTTTGTATCCCCCGGAAAAAATTACAAAAATCCAATGTGCTGAAGAACTCGTAAAAAACGAAGATTTTTCAGGGAAAAAAGTATTAGATAATGGATGTGGGACTGGTTGGTTTGGAAAGAGGCTCCAAGACAAAGGTGCAGAAGTTATTGGTACTGACATCTCCGATACTTTACTTAGGGAAGCGTCAAAACATATACCTTCTAAAAAAGCATCGTCCTATGAATTGCCCTTCGAGGACCAGACTTTTGATTATGTTGTTTCATTTATGGTAATCCATATTCTTGATGATCCCGCCAAAGCAATTAAAGAAATCTGGCGAGTATTAAAGCCCGGCGGAAAATTCTATGTTGGCATCGTTCATCCAAGGGCTGAAAAATGGAATGAAGAAACTGGTTTATGTTATCTTGATGCAACGTCATTTGAGAAAATCGAGGAGAGAACATGGATTTTTAACTTGGCGGACGGACAACAATTCAAGAAACATTATCTACACAGACCAGGGGGTTTTATGAGTTAGAATTTAATAAATTATTTCAGATCAATAGAAAATTAGAACCAAAATTTCCTGAAGATTTAAGATGCAACGGAAAGTATGCAAGTACAGAATTTTTATTCTTAGAATTAGTCAAGAAGTAAGAGGGCACCAAAAAATATCCCCCCTTAAATATTTTTAGATATGCAAAACCTTGAATGTCTTTAAATCCTGAAACCGCTCTGGCTTTTCTTCGACTTTTTTAATCTGAGAATGTTTCGGTCCTTTTTTGCAAAGCTCAATCATCCGGTTAACATTGTCGCCGTCACCCTCGAGGAAAATCTCAATTCGCCCGTCTTCGAGATTTCGCACAAACCCCTTGACATCGTATCGCTCTGCGTTCTCTTTTACAAACCCGCGGAAAAAAATTCCCTGCACAGTCCCGGTTATATACAATCTAATCGACTTTTTCATATAACTCTAAGATAACAGTGGTTTATTAATTTTATTAAACTCCCCAACAATAACTATTTAAATCTCCAGGGGATTATTGCTAAAAGAGGCATGAACTTCGTCCAAAAGTGATAAGCAAAAAAAACATCAGCATCATCGTGGCGTATTTTCTCCAGCTTTTAATCTTAGTGTATACTGTTCTCTCTCTTTTGCAACAGCAATATCTGACCTTCCTCGCCGGAGCAATTTCACTATTCATTACATTCCTCCCTGCGATAATCAAAAAAAGATTTGACATTTCTCTCCCGTGGATTGTAAATTTTCTCATAGTATTTGCATTATATCTAAATCTCGGAGGAATCTACATGCAATGGTATACAACTTATGCCCCTTTCTACGACAAGTTCGGCCACTTTTTTGGTTCAGTAACAATCGCACTTCTAAGTTTAGCATATGTCGCGATAATTAAAAGATATTCCAAGATAAAATTAGATAAACTAAATACTTTCTTATTTATCATAATCTTTACCCTTGCATTAGGAGGTTTGTGGGAAATTGGCGAATTCACCTTAGACCAGTTGTTTGGAACAATGCACCAACCGGGGTTAACCGATACAATGTATGATTTAATATTCGACCTGCTTGGAGGAATCTTCGTCGCGGTTTTAACATCTCTAAATTTTGAAAAAATGAGAAAAGTGATAATCACAACCGGGGGTAAAAATTAAAACTTTATCTTCGGGGGAGATATCGCAATATTAAAATGGACTTGTTAAAAAAATGGTGCAAAGAAATTTGGAAGCATAGATTTCTGATACTTCTGTCGCTTCTTTTGCTGGTTTTTGCAATTATTCTAAATCATTTTTCCGGGGAATACGTGCTGACAAAAAACGGCACCGCAGTTTCAGATTTGATTTTGGACAATCTTCCGACTGTCGACCTGCATCTCCTTTATCTATATGGGGCAGTTCTTGTGGTCGCTTTGTTATTTTTATACTCCCTGCTATTTAACGTAAAGAAATTCCACATTGTAGTAAGCCAGTTTAGTCTTCTCGTGATGGTGCGGGGAATTTTCACCTGCATGACCCACCTCGCAGCTCCCGCAGGAGCACTGCAATTTCACACGCCAAAAATTCTTTACTTTCTAAACTTAGGCAAGGACTTATTTTTCTCCGGACATACAGCAATTCCCTTCCTCGGTTTCCTTCTTTTCAAGGGAGAAAAAATCCGATATGTATTCTTGGCAATGTCAATTATTATGGGGGCGGCTGTTCTTCTAATGCATGTCCATTACACAATCGACGTCGTAAGCGCATTTTTCATAACCTTCGGAACCTTCAAAATCGGCGAACGAATATTCAAGAAACTAAACAAGCCAGAGGATTAGTTTCCTAAATCTCTTCGGTCTAGTTCGACTTCCTATCGGACTGCTTATCCGCGCCGAACTCGGAGGAATCAAAGATTCCGACGATCCAATTCATTATTAACAATCGCAACAGTTTGCGACGCAAAATACATTTTCGGTCCGATAGAAACCAGCGTCGCAGTTTTCTTCAGCCGCTTCATTTCCTTTCCGGGCATTCCATCTTGGTCCCCCAAAACAAAAACACAATTTTCCGGAATTTCCGCGTCCCGAATATCTCCCCCTTTTTTATCAAGAATAAAAATCTTATTCTCCTTCGCCAGTTCTTCAATCACATGAAGAAAACTTTTCTTCTCCACAAAACAGCCCGGCATAACTTCCCGCCGTTCGCCCTCGCGATATTTGTAAAAAATTTTCTGAATCACTCTCGCGACATTCTTCTTCGAAATATCCAACCCGTCTTTAATCTGAATTTCAATATGCTTCGGGGGGTCTGGCATTCCGTAAAAAACCAAATGAATCGTAACATCCTTCCGAACATCGTGCGACAAAAACAGCCCTTGAATAATGGAATGAATCGCGATGTCTATCCTCCCCGCTTTCATCAAATCCCCTGATAGTGCTTTTCCCGACGTCGCCGCCTTCGACGAAAAATAAACAAAATGTTTCATAATTTAATTAACTCCTTAAGCCTTTTAAAATCCTCTTCTGAAAGTGGTTCTTTGCACAATTCATTAACCAACCAAAGTCCGCTCGCGCGTATTTTATCTTTCGGCGAAAAATTTCCCAGCCAAGTTTCAGAAGGCCTGCATATTCCACAGGAGGAAATCGTCGAGATAATCTTTGATTCCAACTCAAGCCGTTTATCCTTGTCAAGAATTTCAAAAACCACAAAACTAAAGTTGTCCTGAATATACCGCGTTACTTCTTTCTCAATAGATTTTTGTTTCTCCGAATTAATCAGATGCCCAGATTTTTCCTTTGAGTCTCTCGTTGTAAAATCCATTTCCCATATTTTCAGATAAGGGTCCTTCCTTTTACTGAGTATCGCCCGGCCGATATTTTTCCTGAAGATACTTCTATCCTTGTTCTCATTAACAAAATGTTGTTTTAATCTGGAAACTAATTGGTCATTCCCTGTGTGCGTTCCTACCCGAACAATCCTATCCTTGTCATGACCCTCCTGCCCTTTTTCAAAAAGAACATAGATTCCGTTAAGAGGAATTTCATTATCATTAAAAGGGAAATCAAATCTTCGCAAAGAATTAAATAACTCGTGCAATTCTGAACACCTAGAATAAGTTTTTTCTTTCAACCACCCAAGCTGCTTTCCAATTCCAAGACCCTCCAAAGGAATTTTATAATTCTTCATTTTGGGAAGAAGGAACCTCCGGTATTTTTCTCCTGCAAGGAAAATAAACTCATCATTCTCTAACGAAACCAAGGCACCTAATTTTTCCAAAACCTTCTGCGACCAGTCTTCAATTTCTTTGAGGTTTTTATTATTCAAAGTTTCTTCATAAGGTTCTATTTCCTCCTCTAATCTCAACAGACCATATTTCGCAGACAGAATAAAAATTTTATCCGGCGTTAGCGATTTGGCGTATTTTAAATTATATTTAAACAACGGACTCTGGTACATGTCCTCGACCTGCGTCTTAGCAGAAGATTTTTTACTAACACAAGAGATTAATACAATTCTCGCCATCTTCTTTGTTGGCAAAGATATTTTATAGAGTTTGTGTTCTATTCAACTTTTTACAAATACGAAAAGAATGCTAAAAGATTTAGTATATTTTAGAGGAGATAAATATTTAAAAATAAGAGAGTTTCTTTTAGAGTATGAACAATCAAAGTGTTCCAGAGAGTTTTTTAGATTTTGATTCAGGAAAACTGGGGATGAGAGTTTTAAACAGAACTCAGGCAATGGATTCTCGAGGAATAAAGCGGACATTAGAGTATGTAACCGAAACTGGAGGGACTTTTGATGAAGCTGCGGTTTACATGGCTGCTGGAGCAAAGAAATACCAGATAAGGCTGGCGCGTCTCCTTGGGGTTCCGGTTCCGATTATCTACGGGATTTCTGATGAAGCCTCCCGTTTAATTTCCATCAATCTAAACGATTTTTCAGATTTTAGTGTAGCATCAGAGGGGTGGGAGGTGACTTCGGCTTACTGCTACCCTCCAGAAAATTCCCACGAGGGTGTTGGTTCTTATGCTTTTACCCAGAAGAGGCAGATTAAATTCCCTGCCCCGAGGGGTGCAAGTTCAAATTCAAAGTGGGAGCCTGTTTTAAAGGGGAGAGCAATAGAGCTAACACTCAACGGAAGATTTAGAGTAACAGGAGGTTGCGAGCCAGGCACAGAGGAGCTGGAGGTTGAAAACTTCGGAATGGGGTATGTTTTATCTGTGGAATATGAAGCATCAGAAAGCGAGAGGTTTAGCACTCGGAGAGTATCTTTAACACGCTCAGAAAGAACAGAATTAGAAATAGATGTTCGGGCTCCTCCGAAGGATTCGGGGATAGAAGGGATATCTCTCTCCCCCACTCATAATAGTTCAGGCAGACAGCCTTTTATTTTTGAGAGAAAATTTGAAGAAACAGGGAGTGAGAAAAATGTCAGGAATAAGGAGGGTTGCACATTTAATGTAATAGGCTCTTTAGAAAAGGTTACATACGCGGATGAAAGAGATCACAGATTTGGAATTGGAGTCAGAGATCTTTCTGGGAGGAAGATTAGGGGCGTCGCCGGCTTAAAGAATTTGCATGATAAGGGAACAATCCCTTTGGATACTTTATTTGCCCTCTCATTTTTTCCAGCTATGGAAGATAGGAGGTCTATTGTTGATGTAGTCGCAACAGTAACTGCTTTAAAACCTTTCTTCGCAAATCCGAATTTAACCGAGCACGATTTTTATCAGTTAGAAGGTTTTAGACAGATAGCTTTTGGAGATAAAATTCGTTACTAATTCCTAACCCACTCCGCCCGCAGAACAATATTCCCCTCGTCGACTTTTCGATAAATTCCTACAAATCTCTCACCACAAAAAACCGCGACTTTCCCTTCTGGCACGTCGTCTTCCAAGTCGCTCCGCAAAATCGGCTTGCCTGTAAGGAACTCCGCAAGCCTCCTTTCCCCAACCGCCAGCGTCGGAAGAATTTTCTTTATTGCTTCTTCCGCCGGAATAATTATTTTTCTCAATTCTTCCTCCCCCATTTTTTCCAAATCATAAAGATTCACAAACTCTTTGTCTTCTTCTGAAAAAATTCCAGCAGAAACTCGCCGAAGTTCAAGCATGTGCGCACCGATTCCAAGTTCCCTACCCAAATCGTCAATCAGTTTCCGAATATAAGTTCCGCCTTGGCACTTCACGCGAAACAAAAAATCTTTTTCTTTTTTTTCAAGAATATTAAAATAATAAATCGTCCTCGGACGCTCCTGCCTTTTCACCCGCGACTTCACCGGCGGCATCTGAATTATTTCCCCCAGAAATTTCTCTTTTATTTTCTTTTCCAATTCTTCAATAGAAACCTCGTCGTGAAACCGCGCGATTCCAATATATTCTTTGTCATGCGAAATAAAATAACCTGTAAGTTTGCACGCGCGACTGAGCGCAACCGGAAGGACGCCTGTTACCTTCGGGTCGAGAGTTCCGAAATGCGAAAACTTTTTGACACCAAGAATTCTGCCCACCATCTCCGCAACCTGAAACGACGTCGGCCCCGCAGACTTGTCAAGATTGACAATTCCAAATTCAAGAAGCTCGGC
>CAYQLQ010000034.1:0-5800 GCA_964418495.1 Candidatus Woesearchaeota archaeon
TTTTAGATATTTCAGATCATAATCAAAAAGAAAAAGGAATTGATGTTTGGATTGCAATTGATATGGTTAAGGAAGCCATAAATGAAAATATAGATTGCGCTGTTTTAATTTCAGGAGATGCTGATTTTGTCCCTGCATTTAATTTAATTAAAGAAATTGGAAAAGATGTTTTAAGTTGTTCTGTTCCAAGAGGGTATTCAAATGAATTAAGGCAAAAGTTTCCATTTTTAATTTTAGGTAAAGATAAACGGCAGATCAAGAATTTCTCCATATTCTTTTGCCTGTTGCATTCCTTCCCCTACAGAATGTTTATTATCTTTAGCTTCGATAATTGCTAGAGGAAGTTCATTTTTATAATAAAGAATATAGTCTGCTCTTTTTCTCTGCCCTCTCTTAACAGTTTTCCCATAGATAATTATCTTCCCCTCGGTAAAAGAAACCTCTCTTCTAACCTGTTTATCTAAGTTCCATCCCACTTTTTCAACTGCAGGAGTGATATATCTCATACAGATATCTGTCTCGGACATTTGTTTTTTATTCATCTTCCCTCTCACTACTCACAAGATTTAGTTGGGCAATCTCCTTTTAATAGTTTTTGGGCACTCTTTTTCATTAGATTGATTGCTGAAGGGGGAGTTTAAATGTCATGTTCTAACCTATGAAGACTATTTTTTAATATTAATGCTTACTTCCTAAAACCCCAAATCTCATTCAGAATCAACATCTAAAGCTTGAATGATTTTGTCGAGTTTCTCGTCGAGTTTTTTGAATTGTTCGTCGGACATTCCTGATGACGCGGGTCTGCTGTTGCCTGAACTGAAATTTCTGCTCGGACCAAAGCTTCTGCCTGAACCGCTGTCGCTTTTGCTGAAACAATCTCTACAAAGAACTGGTTTGTCGCCTGACGGTCTGAATGGAACTTGACAATCTTTTCCGCATTTTGCACAAACAGCGTCGTGCATTTCAGGGGAACTTCCACGCGAACGATTAAAACTTCCTCCGCTTCGTCCTCCGGGTCTTCCTCCGCCGAATCCACCACTACGCGGTCTGCCTCTATCTCCGCCTCGACTTTCCCTTCGATTTCCGTCTCTAAAATTTGCCATAAGAAATTAATTAAATCTGGGTTTATAAATGCATGTTATTGGGGGTTGTTTTAAAATCTCTTTGTTAGAAGACTATCAATAGTTTATTATAGATAATTTTATGTCGAATTGAATCGTGATTGCAATTGATAAATCCCGCCCAAAGATGTGTGCTCCAGAATTACAACTTTTTACGAAAAGCGGTATAGGTTCTTCCTTGCTTGTAGCTCAATTTTTTGAATAATTGTAGTTGGGTTTTGTCTGCATATAAGTCGATTGTCTTTAGTTTTTTATTTTTGACAATCTCCTCAAATTTTTTAACTAGGGAACTTCCAATACCTTTTTTTCTAGATTTTTCTTTTACCACCAATCCTAACAAGTCCGCCCATTTTTCTTTAGTATTGTAAGTTCCAAAACAAACCCCAACTAATTCTTGATTTTCAATCGCTACAAGCAATATCCCTTTTTGTAAAATTCTTCGATAATATGTTTCAGGAAATGTTTCCTTTATTACATCCATTTCCTCCAATTTATCAACTAATTTTTTTACTTCTTTTATCTCAGAATTTTTAGCTTTTCGTATATCCATATTCCAATAAAATACCTCTTTATTTATTAATGTATCGCACACATCTTTTCCACCCTAATTTACTGCACCTAAAACTCAAAATCCTTTGGATTTTTGGGACGGGTTGCACCCTTTCGCTTCGCTCGACCACGCTGCGCTTTCTTCCTTTTGGGAATAATTTTAAACTCCCCTTTCTTAATTATTCTATGAAAAAAGATTGGTTTGTTTATATTCTTGAATGCTGTGACGGTTCGTATTATACAGGCGTGACGAATGATATTGAAAAGCGGATGAAGGCGCACGCAGAGGGGAAAGGGAGCAAGTATGTTTATCGTCGGGGTTTTGGGAAACTGCTTTTCGCGAGGACGTGCGAGAGCAAATCAGACGCGTGCAAGTGCGAACATCAAATCAAGAAATTGCCGAGGGCGGAAAAGCTAGGGTGGTTTGACGATTCGGGAAAATAAACATTATCCTCCACCAACAAAATATTTATAAACAGTATTTTTCTAGAAGAGTAATGAGGGGTAAAAGTTTTATTCTAGGTTTTGTTCTGTTAGTGGTTGTTATGTCGTCGGTGAGTGCTATTGCGACGCCGATAGAGATTAAGACGCTCCAGAGACACGAGGTTCAGATAACCGCGTTTGACGCGTCGGCTACGGATTTTGTCACGCTCGCCAAAGATATTGTGGATTCTGATGAATACGGCGATGTTTCTGTGAATTTCGACCTTGAAAAATCTTTTAATCTTGTGATTTATATTAAAGACTCTGAGGGAACGAAAGTTATGTCTGAGAAATATTTGAATAGATACCCGCCAGGGCAAGAGGTTTATGTGGAGATTGCACCTGAGTGGTTTGAGTTTGTGGAAACACCGGCTCCTGTCGAAGAAAATGTTTCAGAAGAGATTGTTGAAGAAGTGCCTGTGGATGTTCCGACTGAAGAAGCAGAAGCGTCGACGTCGTTAATTACCGGGAACGCAATTTCAAATGTTTGGTCAGCGGTCAAATCTTACTGGCTTTATGTGGTTGGAGTTATTGTGATTGCGGGAATTGTTGTTTTCTTTGTTAAAAGAAAGAAGAAGTTTAGTTCTGGGAGTTATTTATCGGATAATGATTCTATTGAAGACGCGGAAAGGAAGTTGCGCGAAGCGCAGGAAGAAATAAAACGACTGAAAGAGAGAAGTGTGGATAGCGGGCGGGAAGAAGAGATTAAAAAAGCAAGGCAGAAGCTTATTGAGGATGAGAAGAAGTTAATGGAATTGCGAAAGAGGTAAGTTTAAAAGATATTGATTTTTCTGGGGAAGATGTTTTTCAGAACACTGGAAGAATTTTTAAAGAAAGAATTTGTTAATGCAGATATTGTTCCTGCGAGAGAACCGGGGAAATTTAAAGAGGATTTTTTAGTTAGAGATGTTTCTTCAAGAGTTGGGGTTAGGGGGATTGTGAAATTCGTGACAAGTTTTTATTGGGGAAAGGGTTTTTCCTCTACAGGGCAATATGGAATAATACACCGATTTAGTAATGAAGAAGTTTATTATGATGTTTCTATCCGTCCTGTTAGAAAATGTTTTGCAGTGCAAGTTTACAGGCACGTTGATGGAGAACTATAAATTCCATGTAACCGCTTTAGAATTTGGGCTGTAAGTTTGCGCCAGGTTGTTTGCTCCTGCGCCTTCTTCAAAATTAAATTCAGTGTCTTCGTATTTTTCTGATTCGTCGCCTTCATATACGAGATTTTCGCACGATTTTCCGTCAGGAATTGTTCTCGACGCAAGATATTCTTCTCCCCAGCGTCGGACTTTTGGGTGTTGAATTTGGTTAATTCCTGCGAGTGTTTTTCCTGCGACTCCAAGAAGTCTTTTAGCAACCTCTCTATATTCTCCATGAGAGTCAAGGGCTTCAACTTCAACATCTTCTGCCCAGCTGGATCCATTTGGTGCGTAAGTACTGCAAAATATATCCCATTCCGCCCTCATCAGGGGATCTCCGAAAGGCCCAGCGATACCTCTAATGCGTCTTCCTTCTAGTTCTTGAGGGATTATTTCTGGAGAAAAGAATTTCTTTCCCCCTACTTCGAAGTGGCTTGAACCATGTGTATTTCCGTCGGAATCAGTAAAGGTTACATTTACAAGTTTATATAACACGCCGGTGATGGGTTTTACTCCGGATCTATCTTCTGGTTTTGTCATAATTTCAAATAATTCTCTGGGTTTTTAAGGTTGGTGGTTTGCGGATTTCAAGATTTCCTTTGCGGTTTTTTCCCAGGAGTATTTCTTGGATTCTTCTCTTCCTGCGTTTCCCATTTTTGTTCTAAGCTTGTCGTCAGATAAAAGAAGGTCGATTTTTTCAGCCATTTCTTTTTCGTCTTTGACTAAGAAACCGGTTTTGTTGTTTTTGATTATTTCGTTTGATGCGGTGAGGATATTTTTTCCGTCAGGCTTGAAAGCGATGCACGGAAGTCCTGAAGCCATTGCTTCGAGGAGAACCAATCCGAAAGATTCGTATTTTGAAGGCAAAACGAAAATCTTTGCGTTTGAATAGAATTTTTCCGGGCGGGCGGTTTTTCCTAAAAAGGATATTCTTTTTTCCAGATGAAGTTTTTTTATCAGCTGTTCCAGTTTCTCTTTTTCTTCTCCGTCGCCAACAATCCAAAGTTTCCCTTTTTTTGTTTTCTGGAACGCGCGGAGTAATGCTGGAAGATTTTTCTCTTCAGAGATTCTCCCAACAAACAGAATAATATCTTGTCTTTTTATGGGGGGTTCTGCGCACAGCTTTTTCTCAAAATTGATTCCGGGAGAGATGACTTTGCTATAAATATTAAGATTTTTCTTGTATTGTTCTTGGAGGTTTTTGCTCCAGACTATTACTTCTGTTCCGACGATTGCTTCTTTTATTTGTTCCTTTAATAGGGAGTTAGTTTTTCCATATCCCTTAAGGTAAAAAGCCATTAGAGATGGGGCGATGTATAGGATTTTTTGTTTTGGGAATATTTTTTTTAGTTCGTTTAAGAAAATATGGCTTCGGGTAATGACGATGTCGAATTTTTGGTTGAGGGACTTGATTGTTTCCGACGCTGACGAGCTGTGTTCTTTATAAAATTTCAGGAGTTCTTTTGATTTAGAAGTTTTGTAGCGGAGAATTGTAAGACTGTTGGAATTTTGTTTTCCGGGCTTTCCGCTCGCAACAATCGTGACTTGGTGTCCTTGCTTTAAGAATTGTTTCGCAAGATTATCTATTGTTACAACAACGCCGTTTACTTCTGGATAAAAGAATGCATTGACAATCAAAATTTTCATTAAAAATATTTGCCTTGCTGAAGTTTCTGATTTATGTAGATGTCGGAGGTTTTTACTTTCTCTTGGTTTTTAGTAATCATGTTTTCGTGGATCCTGTAACAATACGCGAGAATTGGGAGTTTTTTTATTTTTAGTCCTGCGCCGATTATTTGGAACCACAAGTCGTAATCCTGGGCTGTGACGAGGTTTTCGTCTGCGCGGATTTTTTCAAAGATTTTGCTTCTTAACATAACTGAACAGCTGGGAATTATTTTTCCTTGGTTTTCCGAGTCGAGGAGTTTCCACGCGGGAACTTTGCCAAGGTCCTGGCGTTTGCTTGCTTCTATGAGAATTTGTCTCGGGTTTTTCCCTATTTCTTCAAAGTCAATTGCATCAAGAATTTTCTTATTGCCTTCAGAATCAAAAGTCTCGGCGTTTGAGTAAATCATGTCCACGCCGGGGTTGGTTTCAAGGAATTCAAATTGTTTTTCGAGTTTGTCTGAGAAGTAGAGGTCGTCCCCGTCGAGAAAACAGGTATATTTTCCTTTGATGTGGGGGATCGCAGTGTTGATTGCTGCGGCTTTTTTCTTATTTTCCGAGTGGCAGAGAAGTTTAATTCTTTTGTCTTTTTCTGTGAATTCTTCTGCAATTTCTTTTGTTCGGTCTGTGGAGAAATCGTCGATGATTAGAATTTCAAAATCCTGGAAGGTTTGGTTTAAAACTGAGTTGATTGCTTCGTGGAGGTATTTCTCTTCATTATACACTGACATTAGAACTGAAATTGCGGGCATTTTCTTAGAGGTTTTTTTTGTTTAAAAATGTTGCTGATGGGAAAGCGGGTTTCGTAAGCTTTAAAAGAGAAGTTGTTCTTTTTGG
>CAYQLQ010000035.1:0-5455 GCA_964418495.1 Candidatus Woesearchaeota archaeon
ATATGCTTCCTCTCGCCTTCCCCTATAGAGTTCATCTTTTTCCTGTTGTCTTCTGTACTTTGCGTCAATCACTGCGCCTCTTGTTACAGGGGCATTGCCAGAAACATAATCCATAAGAGAGCTAACAGAGATGTAGGGGGTTCCTTCCCTTGCGGTTCCTTCTAAATTTCCAAGCGTGTTGAGCCTTCTGATTGTAGAAACTTTTTTCCCTAAAATCTGCGCCGCGTCTTCCTCTGTAAGGTGTTCAATACCCTTTTCAGATAAATCTTCAAGAGCATATAACGGGGAATACAAAGATTCGGTGGTGGAATTTCTCAGAAGATTAAGCGCCTCACCTGGAACAACTAATACTCTGTGCGTCAGATTTGATTTTTTAAATCCTCCTGGCTGAATTTCGGGAGCGTTGAATTTTTCTGCGAGTGCTTGTGCCAGTTCATCAGATGAAAGTGTCGGAGTTAAGGGAGATAGGGAATACATTACGAATCCGGAGGGAGTTTCCTCGAGCTCTGCTCTGAATCTTTGAAAATCTGCGTCAGCTACCTGAACAACTCCTGATTTGTGTACTGTTCCATTCAAGCCGAGAGTAATCTCCCCTGTATCCAACACCTCATCAAGTTTTGTTTCTAAATTTTTTCCGAGATCTGCGGGGCTGGTTATTACGGGGATAGCAATGTAACCTGTATTGCCAAATGCTCCGATGTAAGAAACTATGTCCCTAGGTTCTGTTCCTGATGTGGTCAATGCTTTTATTACGTTGCCTACTTCTCCACCTAGAATGCCCACCATTCCATCAATAATCTTTCGCCCTGGTTCTTCTGCTTCAGATGATAGCTTAATGACGCCTCTTGCTTTTTCCATTAATTCTTCGGAAATTGATGCAAGAACGCTTCTTCCATCAAGGACTTTGTAATTATCTGCAAGTTCTGTAAGAATATCATAAGCAGTTCTTCTGTGAGAACTATCTTCAACTTCCTGTTTTCGCGCATTGGTTGCTGTATCTAATTCCTGGACTTGTTTATCATATGCTCCCTGAATTTTTTCAATTGCCCTATCCCTTTCTCTCATCTGTCTTCTTAATTCTTTTGCCCGAGATTTTCCAATAGCAGAAATCCTTTCGCCTGTTCTTTTTATAGTTCTTTCAAGGTTTAACATACGAAAATTTTGGATCCTAACCTTTTAAATCTTTCGTTTGTTACTATTTTATAGTTAGGGAGATTTAAAAATAATGTTTCTTTAGGAAATCTATGGAAATAGGAAACTCACGAGTGTTAATGGATCCGTCTATTCCGGTTTTTGCGAATTCGGAGGAAAGAAGAGAATATGTTGCGGGTCCGAAAGGATTGTACGACGGTTTTATTAGCGGAGCGGAAGTGCGGAATCTTTCTTATGGCTTACGGGAGAATTTGTATCCGACTTCTAGTTATCGGATTGATTGAAACAATAGTTTTATTAATTCTGGTTTTGTTTTTACTTTATGAAAAATATTAAGTCGCTTGCGCGGATTTATGCGTTGAAGAATGCGGTGGCGCACGGCGGGAAGGCACAGGCGGGAGCGGTGATTTCAGGGCTTTTTGCCGAGGGTTTGAAAAAATCTGATGTTGGAAAATATGTGAAAGAGATTTCTGAAATTGTTAAGGAAATTAATGCGCTCGAGTCAGAGGAACAGAAAATTCTTTTTGAAAAACACGAGGGCGAGATTAGTGAGCGGGAAGTTCGGGAGGGTTTGCCGGAATTGCCGGGGGCGAAGAAAGGAAAAGTTATTATGAGGTTTGCGCCGTCGCCGTCAGGGGGTTTGCATATCGGGCACGCACTTACAGCGTCGCTGTCAATTCTTTATGTGAACAAATACGGCGGGAAATTTGTCTGCCGAATTGAGGACACGAACCCTGAAAATATTTATCCGCCGGCTTACAAACTTATTGAAAAAGATATTAAGTGGTTATCGAAAAATAATGTTGACGTGGAAATTCAGTCGGATAAGATGGAAAATTATTATTCTTATTCAGAGAAATTAATTAAGAAAGGTGCGGCGTATGTTTGCACGTGTTCTCAGGAAGGGTTTAAGAAATTTTCTGAGGAGAAGAAAAATTGTCCCTGCCGAGATTTAGGAATTAAAGAAAATTTGGGGCGGTGGAAAAAAATGCTGGCGAAGGAAGGTTTCAAAGTTGGCGAAGCGGTTTTAAGATTCAAGACCCCTGAAGGAATGACGCACCCGAATCCTGCGATGAGGGATTTTCCATTGGCGAGAATTAATCTGGGAAAACACGCGAGACAGAAAAATAAATATCGCGTTTGGCCGTTGATGAATCTTTCTGTTACTGTCGATGATATTGAAATGAAGATGACGCATATTATCCGGGCGAAGGAACATCGGGATAATGCTCAGAGGCAGAAAATGATTTACAAAGTTTTGGGAAAAGATTACCCGTGGGAGGCGTATCTTGGGCGATGGAAATTTAAGGACATGGAACTTTCTGCGTCGCAAATTACAAAAGATATTGGGACGGGAAAATATTCTGGTTGGGACGACCCGAGACTTCCGACGCTGGCGAGTTTGAGAAAACGCGGCTACAAACCAGAGGCGTTTTGGAAAATCGCTGAACAGCGGGGGCTATCGGAGGTTGACAAAGTTATTGATAAAAAAGATTTCTTTGAGTTGTTGGACCGGATGAATAAAAACCTTTAAATATAATGTTATTCTGGGTGTATTATGAAAGGAGGTTGGTTTATGGAGAATAAAAGAGGATTGTCTGCAGTTGTTACGTCGCTGATTATAATTCTTCTTGTGCTTGTTGCGGTTGGAATTGTCTGGATGGTTGTGAGTAATCTTGTCGAGGAAAGTGCGAGTGGGATTGATGTTGGAACGCGTTGTCTTCCGCTAAGTCTGAGTGTTCAGTCTGTGGTTTGCGCGGATAGTGTTTGTAATATCACAATAAAAAGAAATACTGGTGGAGACGAGATTGGAGGAGTTAAAATAATTTTCAGCAACGACACAGACACAGGAGAGGTTATACCTTTGGAAGGAAATATTGAGATTCTTAACACTGCGAAGGAAAGTTATACTGACGAAGAAACAGGTGTTGCGAATGCAAACAAAGTTGAAGTTGTGCCTTTCTTAAAAACTGAAGACGGAAAAGAATCAATCTGTTCACAAACAGAAACTTTTGAATTTTAATTTTATTTTTTATTTATTTTTTCTTATTACATAGACTTCGTCGTTTTTCCTGACGAGCGGAAGTTTTATTCCGACTTCGTCGCCCTTTCGGGATTTTGAAACTGGCTCGTGTTTAATCTGCATTGAGTTTATTTTTGCTTTTTCGAGTCCGGTGGTATTGCCGATAATAATTATTTCGTCGCCGATTTTTAGCGACGAGACAAGTTTAACTGTTGCTACTCCGGGTTTTCCAAAGTAGTGGTGTACTTTTCCGACAAAATGTTTTTTCTCTTTTGATGCACTATTTTCCATGTCTGCAAAATCTTTCGGTGTCGGTTTGCCGAGGTAGAATCCCGACGAAAAGCCCTTATTATAAATTTTGTCAAGTTCTTCCATGCCTTGTTTTATTTCTTCTTTTGTAAGTTTTTTGTCGAGGGCTTTTCGGTAAACCCTAATAACAGCGTCGACATATCGCGCGTCACGATTTCGCCCTTCGATTTTGAAACTTCTCACACCGGCTTTTTTCATTTGCTCTATAAAAGGTAACATGCATAAATCCTTTGCAGACATTACTTTGTCGTTTTCCAATTCAAGTTCATATCCTTCTTGTTTATCTTTCACAGTATAACTTCTTCTGCACGGATGAAGACATTGTCCGCGGTTCGCGGATTTGTTAAATAAAAATTGCGAGGTGAAGCATCTTCCTGAAACTGCGACGCACATTGCTCCGTGCGCGAAACATTCCACGTCGGTGATTTTTGAGATTTCTTTAATTTGTTTTAAGTTGAGTTCTCTTGCGAGGATTATTCTTTTTGCTCCGAGCTTTTTGTAGAATTTTGCAGATTCAGAGTTTGAGACTGATGCTTGTGTTGAAATGAAAAAAGGGATTTTGTATTTTCTGCAAAGTTGGATTACTGACAAATCCCAACAGATGACAGCGTCGACTTTTGTTTTTATTTTTTTTATTACTTGCTCTATTTTTTTAATTTCCTTATCGTAGATTATCGTGTTGAGTGTGAGGTAAAGTTTTGTTTTGCCTGCGAGTCTGCGGATTTTCGGGAGGTCGGAGATTTTGAAATTCCTCGCGCCTGCGCGCATTGTGAATTCTTTTAATCCAAAGTAAATCGCGTCGGCACCTGCTCTGACTGCGGCGACGAGCATTGGAAAATCTCCTGCTGGTGCGAGAAGTTCGTATTGGGTTTTCATCTGAATTGAAAATGAGTTAAGTTTAAAAATTCTTTTGATTTGGATTTTTTATGATTGCGTTGGCGTATTTGATTGTTGTCGGATTGTTTCTGCTTTATTACTTGTTGGTTTTGATTCTGGAAAAGAAATTGGTGCACGAACCGAGGGACATTATCTCGAAGTTCCTTGCAGTGATTTTGCTTTACGCAGGCGTGTCGCTGATTTATTATTCTTTCACAGGACAGGCAATGCTCGGCGAGTCGACGGAGAATTACAATCTTTATATTTTTATCATCGGGTTTGTCGCGATTTTGTGGACGATTCCGGATTTGCTGAGGGAGTTTAAGTTTTTTAAGAAATATTTGAAGAAGAATCAAAAGTTTTAAAAATGGCTTATTTCTAAGAAGATTATGACAGCTAAAACATTACCTGCGTTGCAGGGTTTTGCCCATCAATAGAATTAGGTTTTTTTCTAGCTGTTGCTCTTTGCGAAGTTTTTTAAGGACGAGAGTTTTCTATGAATTAAATTATGGCGGTTGTAGTTCAGTGGCTAGAACATGTGGTTGTGGTCCGCAAGACGAGAGTTCGATTCTCTCCTTCCGCCCTAAAAAGAACCCGTCGGTTCTTTTTGAATCTCCCCGAAGAACTGAACGGCGATTTCCAAATGCCTCCGGTGAAATCGCGTGGAAAAAAGAGGCAATAAAAAAATGAAAATATTATTTATCTGCAAATACAATCGGTTTAGAAGTCAGCTCGCTGAGGCGTGGTTTCGGAAGTTGAACAGGAGTAGGGATTTTGAAGTTAGCAGTGCTGGAATTATTCGAGGGATTCCTGTTGCAGAGAATGTGAAAAAAATCGGGCGGAAGTTCGGGCTGAAAGTGAAATCAAAACCGAAGGCGATAAGGGAAGAGTTTTTAATCCGGCAGGACTTGGTTGTTGTGGTTGCGAACAATGTGCCTGCGTCGGTGTTTAAGTCGCGCGTGCCGAAAGTTTTGGTTTGGAAAATCGCAGACAAAAGCCAGAACGATTTGAAGGGCATTGAAAAAACCGCAGAGATAATTGGGAAGAAAGTGAAAAATTTAATTAAAAAATTGGAGGGTGTGAAGAAATGAAAGA
>CAYQLQ010000036.1:0-5355 GCA_964418495.1 Candidatus Woesearchaeota archaeon
ACACATCTCCTAACTATTGGCTTATTGGCAAAAGAATACAACTAGTAACTGTTACATACCTCATACCTTACCGTCGATAAAATGACTTTTTTTAAGGCAATCATCTTAGTTAATAATAACTTCAGAAAAACTTCGTTTATAAATCTTTTCCCGCGATTTTTTTGGGATTACCGTCGGGAAATCAGCCACACACATAATTTTTTAAAACCTCCTCGCATAGAAATTTTATGCCACTATTTGTAATACAAGAACACCGCGCGAGAAATCTTCATTGGGATTTTCGTTTGGAGTTTGATAAAGTTTTGAAAAGCTGGGCGCTTCCGAAAGTTCCACCGACGAGGAAAGGAATCAAACGGCTCGCAGTTCAGGTAGGGGACCACGCAAAAGATTACGCGCACTTCGAGGGAGAAATAAAAGAAGGCTACGGAAAAGGCACAGTAAAAACTTGGGACATCGGGGAATATGATTTGCTCTACCGCGGAAAAGACAAACTTGAATTTGAACTCAAAGGCGAAAAATTAAAAGGAAAATTTATTCTTCTCAACGCCAAACTCGGCAACGACAAAAAAAATTGGTTATTTTTTAAAACAGATTAATTTCAGTCCTCCTCAGTCCACCATTCCAAATCAGGAATATCAGCGTCGATGTTTTTCGCTTTACAAAATCCCCGCGCAAGAAGATAAAAAATAACTCCAAGACTTTTCGAACTTTTGTTGTTTCCGATAATTATCGCGTCCGCGCCTTTTGCAAAATTATTCGTGTCGCAGACCATCAAAACTTTTTTCTTTACTTTAACCGTGTCGTTCAGCGCGTTTCTGTCAAGCCACGAATCAAGCACAATCGTAAGCTCATTCTCAAAAAAATCCGGCAACATTGTGTTCGTCAAAATTCCAGCAGGATATTTTTTCGTGAAAACTCGAATGCCCGTAAGTTTAGAAAGCATCTCCGCAGTTTTCCAACCCGCTTGCCTTTTGCAAACAAGAATTATATTCTCCGCATCAAACTTCGAAATAAATTCAATTCCTTCTTTAAGTTTCTCGTCGATAATGTCCGTGTTAAAAATCGCAAGTCCGTCTGCTCTCCGTCGGTAAACAAAAGGTTTCATGTCCGGCGTCACAACTTTTGTCCCAAGATAAATTCCCGCCTTAACATACTCCTCGAGAGGAATCAGCATGTCCGCCCGCTTCTTAATTTTAACTTGCTCTTTCAATTCCTCGGTTTTTGTAACATCAACTTTCTTCGCAAGTTTTTTCGCTTTCTCAAGAAGCTCTTTCTTTTTCTCCTCGACACTTTTCGGCACCTCGGTTTTCAGAGATTCTTCTTCTGCTGCTTTCGCCAATTCAGCATCGGCAGGCTCAAGCTCCCCTGCAACTTCTTCCACAGCCTCCAGCCCTTCTTCAACATTCTCTTCGATTTCTTCAATAATATTGTCTGTCATGGAAATTCAGATGAAGATTCATTTATAAAACTTTAGATTGTGCGAAAATTAAAAAAATGGATTAAGATTCAAAAATACCCCTGCTATTGAAGTAAGAATATTTGCTATAATAGAAATCACAAGAGCCTTCTTCCAAATAGATTCTGTTAACCCCTTAATTAATGGGAACTCTATCAAAACCACTAAAATCTCTACTATCAAAAAGAGCATAGGTAATTCTAACAAGAGATTCGCAATAGGCCAACTTATCGCGTTGATTAAAAGAACATAAAATAATAGTTTTAGATAATTTTTTCTGAAGAAAATTACGTAGACAAAATACTCTAAGATAAGCGTCATACCAATAGCCATTATAAACGGGTGGTTAAAAATAAAATCAAGCATTTTCTTTCTCCAACCTTCTTTTAATTATCCAGAAAAAGATTATTAAGGCAACTAAGGGCGTGAAGATATAAAAATAAATAACAATACTTCTATCTGCCTTTATCTCGCTTGGTCTCCTTAGCATCTTAGATAAATCAACTTCATAATAATTAGTAATTTCTTTTTTTGTGCTGGTCACAGGAACTTCAGTATGAATTTGCAGATGTTCGATTACTTTTATTTTCTCGAGGGAAGAAAATTTTTGGAGAATCAGGGTGTAGTTCATAAATCTATCATTAAAGTTTGTCAGCTCGGGGTTATATTCCCCTTTTTTAATTGCATAAACTGAAATACTACACCCCTTGTAATAACCGTCAACAATTTTTCCATTCTCTGTTACATTTGCTATTTGACATAAGGGTCCAGAATAAGCTTTCGACGGACCACTAACAAAAACATAGTTCGGAAATTCATTTATATTCGTTATATAATTATGTACTGGAATAGGTTTGGCACCTAGACCAATGATATCTGCACTAATCAAGGGGATAAACAACAAAATCAAAAACACCGAAATTATTTTCCTAACCATATTCATAAATCCTTTTGGTTTTCATATTTTAAAAACTCTTCTAAACTTCATACTAACCCCCGTTCAATCTCTACCAACCGTTTCAGTTTTTCTTCCCGCCCGAACCCGTCGATTCCGCATTTGAAAAAATCCGCCCCAAAACCAAACGCCAAATCCGCAAGAATGTTTTCTCCGGTTTCTCCGCTCCGATGAGAAAAAACAATTTTCAATCCATTCTCTTTCGCAATTTCGCAAACTTCTTTAACAGTTCTCAACGAGCCAGTCTGATTCGGTTTCACAATAATTGCATTCACGCTTTTTTTCTCAATCGCTTCTTTAACCCGTTTCGGATTTGTCACAGTCAAATCATCGCCGACAATTAAAACCTCTGGAAACTTTTTTAACAGCTTCGCGAAACTTTCAAAATCTTCCTCTTCAAAAGGGTCCTCAATATAAAAAATTCCGAAGTTGCTTATCAGATTTGAAAGATAACCA
The DNA here is from genome assembly GCA_964418495.1 of Candidatus Woesearchaeota archaeon. Lineage (GTDB taxonomy): Archaea > Nanobdellota > Nanobdellia > Pacearchaeales > GW2011-AR1 > CAYQLQ01. The sequence continues at coordinate 2,868 of CAYQLQ010000036.1, forward strand.
AACTGCTCGTCCGCGTCTCGTTTTAAAACCGGATTGAAATAATTATATTTTTTTCTTTTGAAAAAGCTCGACGCTGCAACATCCATTCCCAATGGAACTCCGGCAGAATCCAGAACCTCAAGAACTTCCTTGTCGTTCAACGAAGTTTTCCACGCACCCTCGTCGTTCTTCTTTCCGTCAAACTTCGCGTCGGTTTTTTTCAAACTTGTTTTAATTTTATCTTTTATTTTTTTATTCAGTTCAACCATTTCCTTTGCAGATTTTAAATTTGGAATAAGAAGAAATTCTTGGAAGTCCGGTTTTTTTTCCGACGACGAATGTTTCCCTCCCCCGACGCAATTCCCAACAAGACGTGGAATTTTTTTCGCCTGCGGATTTATCAGTTGCCAAATCTGTTTTTCCTGTTCCTTCGCCATCGATTTCAGAACCGCCGACTCCAGAGCAAAAAGCGAATTCGCGCCAACATGCCCCTCGACAATATCCTCGACCCTTTTCAAATCCTCAAACTTTTCCAAAATATCCTCAGAAAAATATTCCCTAAAATCATTAAGCGCCTTCACGTCGCCCTCGAGACTTTTCTTCCACGGTTTTGCTTCGTTCTTTCCTTTGGATTTCCCATTCGGCGCCGACGCTTTGAAAATTCCAAAATCCGTAACTATTCTAATTTCAATTGTCTTTTCTTTCCGAGAATCAAAAATAGCTTTCGCCAAGACCTCTTTTATCACAACCATAAATCGAAATACGTGATTAGAGTTTTTAAGTTTGTTGATATTAATGTTTATATTCAAAGACCTTATCATAATCTCTATGATCAAAAATATCTAAAACAAAATTGGTTATACAAATTTCATTTCCTTCTATGGTATAAATTAATCTCCATCTATCTGCCAGTTCAACTCTCCAAACATTTTCCGCAGAATATTTATCAATATATTTTTTCGGAATCTGTCTTTTTCTAACTTGGTCGCCCACAAAAGGATTTTTCTTTAGCAAATTCTTTGTTCTTAAAATAGATCTAAGCAAACTTTGATGAAAAGAACTTTCAACACCTTTTAATTTTTCTTGCCCAACAATTCTATTTAATTCGTCATAAACTTTTTCAGCATCGTCAGATAAACTAACTTTTATTTCTTTATCTCCGAACATTTTATATTTCTCTTCCTTTTGAAATTGCTTTTTGCAACTTAGGACTAGGATTGTAAATCCAAAGAACTCCTTTTTCTCCGTCTAAGATCATTCCTCTTTCTTCAAAATATTTTAAAATTAAATTAAGTGTTTGATGCATAATCCCTGTTGAAAGTCGTCTCTTAAGTTCTTCTCTACTAATTACCAAGTCAGCTTCTTTCAAAACTTTCTCTACCGCAAGAACCGTTTTCAAATTTGGATAATGAATTACCTTTTGTTCCATTTTATATGAGTTTATATGTATATAAGTATATATAAACTTTTCTATAGGGATTTATGGCTAATAGATTATTTTATTATCCTTCCATTTATAAAAATTATTATCTTCTAAAAGTCTACTCTTCCCCAGCATCGCTGTCACCAGAATCCTCGTCAGCCTCATCTTCCGGATTAGCCAATTCCATTATCTCGCCTTCTTTCGCAATCTCTTCCTCTTCTTTAACTTCCTTATCTTCAACTTCCTTATCCTCAACAATCTTTTCCTTCGGACGCTTCAGTTTCTCCGCTTTCTTTTTTGGAAAAGGCTTGTGAACCGAAATCGGCAGAACATTAGAATTAAACTCAACCTCTGCAATTTTCAGCGCGTCAAATTTAATCTTCTCCAAATCCTCCGGAGTTATTTTAATCAGAAGCGGAGCATTCATCGCAATCTGCAACGCGCGAGCCCCAAGTATCCTCGCTGTTTCGTATTTTGAAAAGTCAGATGCTTTCATTTCCGCCATTTTATTTTAATGCTTTTTCTATTTTTAAAGATGTTTCTTTCCATGCTTTTTCCGCAAGCTCGAAAATCTTTTCCATTTCTTCAGAAGTCAAAGTTTCAATTTCGCCTTTTTGTAAAGAAGAGATAACTCCCTCGACAAGCCCGACAGTTACTTTTGTTTCAGAGGCGTCTTCTTCGTCCCGCGTCGGATCAAGAACCAATTCTTTTCCAATCTTGTGAATTGTAATTGAAAGCGGAGCTTTTTTCGTCAGAGGAATACTATTTTCTGTCCAATCACCGAAAAGAACTTTTCCGGTTTTCTCGTCGTATTTTGGCATCTTCGCACTTTGCAACGCAGCAACAGCACCGATTCCAGCCGCGTCAAGAAGATTTCCAGCGTCGTTAATTGTATAAACATCAATGAAAACCGTCCAGACTTTTTCCCCTTCTTCTATGCACAGCTTTTTGAAATCAATATATTTGCTTTCTCTTATTCCTCTGTCAATAACTCTTCCAAGTTCTATTGCAGGGAACTTCGGCGGGCCGTTTTCAAATCTCGGCGAACTCAACGGAAGCAATTCAGCAGTAACCATCATGTTTCCT
>CAYQLQ010000037.1:0-5204 GCA_964418495.1 Candidatus Woesearchaeota archaeon
CGGAATTTATTTTGATACTTCGAAGATTAAAGATTATGGAAAACTTGCGAAGTTGAAAATTGAAAATTTGAAGGCGGGGCACAGAGTTGATGTGGGGGAGAAAAAAAATAAAACAGATTTTGCGCTTTGGAAATTTTCCGAGGAGCCGGGAAAGCGGCAGCAGGAATGGAATTCGCCGTGGGGGATTGGTTTTCCGGGTTGGCATGTTGAATGTTCTGCAATGTCGTCGAAATATTTGGGGGAACAATTTGATATACACACGGGCGGGGAGGATCATATTCCGGTTCATCACACGAATGAGATTGCGCAGTCAGAGTCTGCGTTTGGGAAAAAACCGTGGGTGCGGTTCTGGTTGCACGGGGCGTTTCTTACATTTCACGGGGAGAAAGTCAGCAAGAGCAAAGGCGGGTTGTTTACGATTTCCGAGTTGGAGGAAAAAGGTTTTTCGCCATTAGATTATAGGTATTTTGTTTTGACGGCACATTACAGAAAGCAGTTGGAATTTTCTCTGGAGAATCTTGAGAGTGCGAAGAAATCTTACGGGCGTTTGAAAAATATTATCGCAGAGCGGAAGGATGATGGAAAGGAAAATAAAAAATACCTTGCGGAGTTTGAGGACGCGGTGAATGATGATTTGAATATGCCGAAGGCACTTGCGGTTTTGTGGGATTTGATCCGGGATAAAAAAGCTGTTGGAAAATTAAGGACAATTAAGAAAATGGATTCTGTATTTTCTTTGGATTTATTGAAAAAAGAAACAACGAAGATTCCGTCGGGAATTCAGAAATTATTGAGCGAGAGGGAAAAGGCGCGGACAGAGAAAAACTGGAAAAAAGCAGATGAGTTGCGGGACAAAATTCGCGCCGAGGGTTTTGAAATTAGCGACACGCCTGATGGCGCACGGGTTGAGAAAATAAAAGATAAGATATAAAAAGGGTTCTGGATTTGTATAAGAAATATGGTGAAAGATTTTATTGATTTGGCGTATGAGCCGGCGAAGGACGACGTGGTTGTGCAATATCGGATTGCGCCTGCGAAAGGTTATAGTTTGCGGAAGGCAGCGTCGCTGGTGGCGGGCGAGAGTTCTATTGGAACGTGGACAGAAGTGTCGACGATGTCAGATAGGATTTTCAAAATGCGACCGCGGGTTTTTGAAATAAGTTCTAAAAATAAAAGAGTGCGGATTGCGTATCCAATTGAACTTTTTGAGTTGGGAAATATTCCGAATATTCTTTCGAGCATCGGCGGAAATATTTTTGGAATGAAAGCGGTTAATGGATTGCTTTGGGAAGATGTGGAGTTTCCTAAAAAAATGCTGGAAAGTTTTCGCGGGCCGAAGTTTGGAGTTGGGGGAATTCGGAAAATGTTGAAAGTTAAGACGCGTCCGCTGGTTGGGACGATTGTGAAACCGAAAGTTGGATTGCAACCGGGCGAGCACGCGTCGGTGGCGTATGAAGCTTGGGTTGGAGGATGTGATATTGTGAAAGATGATGAGAATCTTACGAGCCAGAAGTTTAGTGATTTTCGGGAGAGGTTTTTGAAAACGATTCGCATGATGAAAAAAGCAGAGAAAGAAACTGGCGAGAGAAAAATTTATTTTCCTAATTGCACCGCAGAGACGAAAGCGATGTTGCGACGGATTGATTTTGTTCAGAATAATGGGGGAAATTATATTATGCTGGATATTCTTACGCTGGGGTGGGGCGCGTTGCAGACTGCGCGGAATTTCACAAAACTTCCGATTCACGCGCATCGGGCAGGACACGCGATGTTTGACAGAAATCCGAATCACGGAATGTCGATGCTGGTGATTGCGAAACTTGCGCGGATGCTCGGAGTTGACAGTATTCATATTGGAACTGTTTTTGGAAAAATGGTTGGAGGAAAGGATGAAGTTCTGCAGATTGAAGAAGAAATTGAAACTCCTTTTACTCAAGAAGACAAAAAAAATCTTGAACAAAATTGGGGGAAGATTAAACCTGTTATGGCTGTTGCGTCGGGGGGAGTTTATCCACGACTTGTTCCGAAGATAATGAAAATTATGGGAAATAATATTGTGATTCAGGCGGGCGGTGGAATTCACGGACATCCGGGCGGGACGCGCGCAGGCGCGACTGCAATGCGACAGGCTGTTGACGCGACACTACACGGATATTCTCTAAAACAGGTTGCAGAAATTCAGCCGGAACTTAAAGAAGCGTTGAGGAAGTGGTAATGAAATATAGAAAGTCTGTTTTTATTGTTGTGTATAAAAAAGTTCGCGGGAAAGTTCTTTATCTTGTTTTGAAACGGAAACTTCATTGGCAGGGCTGGGAATTTCCAAAGGGCGGAGTTAGAAGATTTGAATTTCGCAAAAGTGCGGTGCGGCGGGAAATAAAAGAAGAAGCAGGTTTGGAAATTGCTCCGAGGACAATTCGAAGTTACAAGGTCCGAGGGAGATTTAGATACGGGCGGAAACTTGCAGACAGAAAAGGTTTTGTTGGGCAGGATTATTCTTTGTATTCGGCGGAGGTTCGGGGGAAAGTTAGTTTGAAAAATAATAAAGATTCTGAACATTCGGATTTTAAGTGGCTTGAATTTTCCGACGCGGTAAAGAAACTTACATGGAAGAATCAGAGGGAATGTTTGCGAATCGTGAGTAGAAAAATTATTAAAGGTTAAATTATTTTAGTTTTTATGCATTATGAAGTCGGATATGTAACTGCAGATGAATTATTCAGAGGTGCAGAACCTAGTGATTTATTTGAAAGAGTTTGTAGAGAAAGATTGGATAAATCTCCAAGAGATGTTCCATTTTGTGAAACTCTTGCTGGACAAGAAGCTGTGAAATGGAGTGGATTATCTGGGACACTTGATAGTACTTAACCGGTATAAAATCTTAATAATATTTAAGAAATTAAGGTTTCTTTTTGATTTTTCCAATTATCCAACCGATTAGTGCTCCGATTAAAAAATAAACAATTGTTGGGATCACGACTAAGCTAATGAAAGTATTTGCTTTAAAATAGACAATTTCTTTTAATCCTTCAAAGATAAGAATTGATGGCACAATTAAAATTATTCCAAAATTTGGTTCTAGAATTGATTTGTCTAAACTGAATGCGGGGCTTGGCACTATGAATGCGAGGATTATTAAAACTAAATTTATGCCCGCAACAATTAACCCCCCTTTTAACCACGCCTTCATTTTAGGATTAATTATTTATCTTTTATAAATTTATAGGGAGACCTTAATTATGAGAATAAGATAATTTTATAACCTCGTTTTGTTTTTTCTAATTATGAAATTTCGGGAATTTGAAACGTCGTCGGGGAAGGAAGTTTTAGCAGGGCGTTCGGCAGAGAATAACGAGGAACTTGTTGCACAGGTTGGCGCGAAGGAAATTGTTCTGCACACTGCAAAACCCGGGAGTGGATTTGTTAATATTAAGGGCGGACGCGTTGGGAAAAAAGATATTTACGAAGCAGGAGTTTTTTGCGCGCGATATTCGCAGGATTGGAGGAACAACAAAACAAATGTCGGGGTTCATGTTTTTCGGGGGGCAGAGATTTTTAAGAGGAAAGGAATGAAAACCGGAACCTTCGGAGTTCGGAAATTTAAAAAAATTGTTGTTGACAAAAAAGATATTGAGGGGTTTGGGAAATGAATCACATAGGGCGGGCGCAGATTGGGAAAAACGGGCTGACTGAAAATTTCTTTGAAACTCTTAAAAGTCATTTTAATAAATATTCTGTTGTCAAAATTTCGGTTCTGAAGTCGGCTGGGCATGATAAAAAAACCGCGAAGGGTTTTGCAGATGCGATATTGGAAAATTTTGGAAACCACTTCACAGCGAGGGTAATTGGATTCACGATTGTTCTTAAGAAATGGCGGAAAGCGCAAACCAAATAATTTATAAACCCTTTTCGTTGTTTAAAATTAGGTAAATGGCGAAAGCCAATCTATTGCCGGAAGGCGAGCCGATGAATCCAATATATGAATTAGATGCGCAGGAATATAATTTGAAATTAGCTGAGGCGCTGAAAGGTGTCGAGGAGTTCAACGCGCCGGAGTGGATTGCGTTTGCAAAGTCGGGACCGTCGAAGGAACGGCCGATTGACGACGCTGATTTCTGGTACAAACGAAGTGCGAGTGTTCTTCGGCAGATTTATTTGAAAGGAATTCTTGGAGTTAGCAGATTAAGAACAAAATACGGAAGCAAGAAAAATCGCGGGTTCGCACCGGCGAAATTTCGAAGGGCTGGCGGAAAAATAATCCGAACAATTCTTCAGCAGGCAGACGCTGCAGGTTTTACAGAACTTGCAAAAGAAATCCGGGGGGTTAAAGGAAAAAAACCCGGACGGCAACTGACTGAAAACGGGAAGAAATTTTTGGAGGGAATAAAATAAAAGACTCGGAACAAGTTCCGGTCAATGTTTCCGAATAGGAAATTCAAAACCATGGGAATCAAAAATCAAGCTAAAAAAACAAAACTTGCGAGCGAAGGGCGAAAGACAAAGTGGGCGCCGGTTTGGGCTGTGCTTAAACGTTTTGGCGTTGGGAAAAAAATTCATCCGTCGACTATGACGCGGAAAAAGCGTTCGTGGCGAAGAACTAAACTTCATATTAAACCAGGAAAAAGGAGAAAGAGTCATCTAGGATAATGGCAGAAAAAAAATCTGAGGAAAAAGTTGAAAGAGAATATGTGATTCCGCTGAGGGATAAGTGTCGTCCGGCACCGCGTTATCGAAAGACGAGCAAGGCTGTAAAAACTGTTAAAGAATTTCTTGCGCGACACATGAGAGTTCCGGACAGAGATTTGAATAAAATTAAGCTGAATAAATATGTTAATGAGTTTTTATGGGCACGTGGAATTAGGAGCCCTCCGCATAAGATAAAAGTTAAGGTGGTGCGGGACGGCGAGAATATTCTTGTTGATTTGGTTGAGATGCCGAAGAAACTTGGATTCAAGAGAGCGCGGGAAGAACGAAAAGAGAAAGCAGCGTCGGAGATTGGAAAGAAAAAGAAAGCAGAGATTGACGTGGCGAAAAAAGCTGAGGAAGAAACAGAAAAAGCCGAGACAAAAGAAGAAGAGGAAAAGAAAGCAGCGGTTGTCGAATCTGGTGCGGAGATTGAAAAATCTGCGGCGAAAAAAGCAAAACATTCTACAGAGTTGCACGCGAAAGAACCGAAGAGACAGAAAAGAGTTGCGTTGAAGAAATAA
>CAYQLQ010000038.1:0-4934 GCA_964418495.1 Candidatus Woesearchaeota archaeon
CCCTCTAAAAATTATGATTCACAAGAAAACAAAAATCCTCGCAGTCGGCGACATTCACGGCGACACCGGACTGGTTAAAAAACTCGCAGAACAAGCAAAAAGAGAAAACGTCGATTTGGTAATCCTCGCCGGAGATTTGACATTCGCAGAAGAATCCACAAAAGATTTAATCGGTCCGTTCACAAAAGCGCACAAAGAAGTTCTCATAATTCCCGGCAACCACGAAACCGTCGCGACAACAAACTTCCTCGCAGAAATGTATCCCAACGCCACAAGCATCCACGGATATTCAATAATAAAAAACAACCTCGGAATCTTCGGCGCCGGCGGAACAGAACTCGGAATCCACGCAACAAAAGACTCTGAAATTTTCGAACTTCTTGAAAAAGGACACAGAAGAATAAAAGATTTGAAAAAGAAAATAATGGTAACGCACATGCACCCCAAAGGAAGCAAAGCAGAATTCTCAGGATTCGAAGGCTCGCCCGCAGTAAGAAGAGCAATCAAAAAGTTCCACCCCGACATTTTAATCAACTCGCACATTCACGAAGCCGGCGGCATCGAGGAAAAAATCGGCAAAACAAAAGTCATCAATGTTTCAAGAACGCCAAAAATATTTGAAATCTAATTCCTTCCAAATGTAAGAAAGAAATAAAAACCCAGATTCTCCTCTATAAAATATGATGAAAAAAATCCCGAAGCCAAGAGAAGAGGTCATCGCAGAAGAATACTTTCCTGTGGACGAAGAAGATTTGGAGCGCGCGACAGAGAAAAAAACCCCCGAACAAGTCTCGCGGGAAGAATATCTAAAAAACGCAATTGAAAAAGTCGTGAAAGAATCTCCAAGTGAAACCGAATTTAGAAAAGGTTCAATCGAAAAAAAATATTCAAAACCAGATAGAAATTCTCTCGAAAGTGTGGAACAAACAGGAAAACCCGCGCCAAAGAAAAAAAGAAAATATTCCAAAAAATCAAAAAACAAATCATCAAAAAAATATTCCCGTTCCGTCTCTCAAAAAAAATTCACCCCTCAGAAAATAAATTTAAAAGACGAAGGCTACGAATTAATCATCACAGAAAAACCGCAGGCAGCTATGAAAATCGCAGCCGCCCTCGGCAAATCCTCCAAAAGAGATATAAATAAAATTCCCTACTACGAAGTCAACCGCGAAGGCACACAACTCGTCGTCGCGTGCGCAGTCGGACACCTTTTCACACTAAAGCAAAATTCTCCGGGTTCAGGAATCCCTGTCTTCGACATTTCGTGGGTTCCGAATTCCTTCACAAAAAAATCCGACTTCACAAAAAAATACTACGACGCAATTTTCCGGCTCGCAAAAGACGCAGGACAAGTAACAATCGCAACAGATTACGACGTCGAAGGAGAAGTCATCGGAATGAATGTCATGAGATTTATCTGCGGACAAAAAGACGCGAACCGAATGAAATTCTCCACACTGACTGACGCGGAAATAAATTCCGCTTACGAAAAAAAACTCCCTCAAATAGACTGGAAACAAGCAATCGCAGGCGAAACCCGCCACTACCTCGACTGGTTTTACGGAATAAATCTCTCCCGCGCACTAATGAACGCAATAAAAACAACCGGCGCATTCCGCATCATGTCTATCGGAAGAGTTCAAGGTCCAGCCCTAAAATTAATCGTCGACAAAGACAGAGAAATCTCCGAGTTCAAATCTGTCCCGTTCTGGCAAATTTTCATAACTTGCGACGACAAAAAAAACAAAACAGATGTGCGACTTCCTTCGGAGGCAATAAAAGAAGTCGCCGTTCAGAGATTAGAGGAAAGTGGAAGAAAACCAGCGGGTTGTCTTCAACTAAAACACATCAAAGACATCTTCAACCAAAAAGAACTCACACAATTTGAAAACCTCGTCGGAAAAACCGCGCTCGCAGAAACAACAAAAAAACAAGAAACAATTCCCCCAAACCCCCCGTTCAATTTAACATCCCTCCAAACCGAAGCTTACAAATTTCACGGCATAACTCCCTCGAGAACTCTCCAAGCTGCGCAGTCGCTTTACCTCGCAGGATTAATTTCCTACCCCCGAACCTCGTCGGAAAAACTCCCAGAATCAATTGACTACAAAACGATTTTAAAAAAAATAGCAAAACAACACGACGCAGAAAAATTAATCACAAGACAAAAACCTATCGAAGGTTCCAAAACCGACCCGGCACATCCGTCGATTTACCCAACAGGCGAAACGCAAGTCCTCTCAGGCAACGAAGAAAAAATCTATTCCCTTATTGTAAAAAGATTCCTCGCACTTTTCTGCGACAACGCAATTCTCGATAAAAAAAGAGTCCGCGCAGAAGTAGAAGAAAAAGTTTTCTCAGCTATCGGTTCTGGAATACGCCAAAAAGGATGGATGGCAATCTACCCTTACAAAATGAAAGAAAAAGAAATCCCCGACATGAACGGAGAAGTAAAAATCATCGACTCACGAATTGAGAAAAAAGAAACACAGCCTCCGAAAAGATACTCACCAGCGTCGATACTTTCTGAACTTGAAAAAAGAAACCTCGGAACAAAAGCAACACGCGCCGCAATTCTCGAAACACTCTACGACCGCGGATATGTCAAAGACACAAGCGTCAAAGCAACGCCCCTCGGAATTTCCCTAATCGAAACCCTCGAAAAACACTCGCCAATAATCATCGACGAAGAACTCACAAGAAACTTTGAAAACGAAATGGAATCCCTGATAGAAATCAAAAAAACCAACGCAGAACTCAGAAAAGAAATTGACCAGAAACAGAACACAATAATTGAAGAGGCTAAAAAAACAATAACAAAAATCGCCGAGCAGTTTAATAAAAAAGAAAAAGAAATCGGAAAAGAACTTCTCGACGCGCAAACGAATTTAAGAGAACAGCAGAAAAAAGAAAACACTCTGATTAAATGCCCGAAATGCGGAGAAGGAAATCTCGCTATCACATACTCGCGAAAAAACCGCCGCCAATTTATCGCCTGCGACGCCTACCCAAAATGCAAAAACACTTTCAGTCTTCCGCCAAACAGTGCCATAAAAAAAACAGACAAAATTTGCGAAAAATGTAAGTTCCCGATTTTAATGTCGCTAAAAAAAGGCAAGAAACCCTGGTTCTTTTGTTTCAATCCAGAATGCGAAACCAACCGAGAAAGAATTGAAGAATACCGACGGAAAAAAGCAGAAGAATAAATTCTCTACAACGACAATCCTTCCGACTGACGCCGCTGCGGCAGACGCAGGTTATTCACAACAATAATCCTTCCGGTTGGCGTAGCCACGACGAACACAGATTATTCACAACGACAATCCTTATTAATTACCAAATGCTTCTGAAAAAATGGAAACAGCTCCGACAGAAAAAATCTCCGCAGGAAGTTTTGATTTAAACAAATGGCTCGACGGCGGATATGAAAAAGATGTAATCACAATGGTCGCCGGTCCGCCGGGCTGCGGGAAAACAAATTTCGCAATTCTCGCGTCGTGCAGCCAGGCAAAACAAAATCAAAAAGTTATTTTCGTCGATACAGAAGGAGGATTCTCAGTCGAAAGAGTCCGCCAAATCGTCGGCGAAAACGCAGAAGAAATACTGGAAAATATTCTCCTCTTAGCGCCTGTAAATTTTGACGAACAAAAAAAGGTTTTCGAAACTCTGCTAAAACACATTGAAAAAGAACACGTCGCGCTCATTGTAATCGACGGAATGGCAATGCTGTATCGTTTGGAACTTGCCGACGCTGTAAAATCAAAAAACGAATCAAAAGTTCAGGAAGTCAACCGTGAAGTCGCGAGGCAAATGCGAATCCTCGCGGAAATAGCGCGCAAGAAAAAAATCCCAGTCCTAATCACAAACCAGGTTTATTCAACATTCTTAACAGACAAACAAATCTCCTCAGGAACCGAAAGAACAACAAACATCGTCGGCGGAGACCTTTTCAAATACTGGAGCAAATGCATAATCGAGCTAAAAAGCCCGCACGGAAAACGAACCGCGGTTTTGCTGAAACACCGGAACCTGCCGGAAAAAGAAATGGGCTTCGAAATCCGGAACAAAGGCATCTTCAAACGAGGCTGGATTTAATGTATTCTCGAGTGTAGTAATTCTTAAATAGTGTCTATTAATGGCTTTTCCATGAACAAACGCGTTTTAATCACAACAATCGCACTTCTCGCGCTAACAGCGATAGTTATTTCACAATCATTTTCTTTTGACATTGCAGACGGACAGTGCATCGCAGTTTATCAAACAGGAGACCAAGATATCGGAGGACACGGAGGAGTTCAGGTGGATTGCCCTCCGGGTTATGTTGTGACTGGCGGAGGTTTTAATGACAAGTCAGGAATCAACGACGACCAAGATTACTCCCAACCATTAGGAAACGGATGGTTCTGCCGAGAAGACTCTTCTTCTGACAATTCAGAATGCTATGCAGTTTGTTGCAACGAAACTTTTCTTTCAACGTCTATTGTTTCAAAACAGGAAAATCAGGAGATTATGAGTTTTGCTTATTGTGAAAATAAAACCTTATTAGGCGGGGGCTGGGCAGACCGGTCAGGCAAGGGCGGAGACCAAAAAATGTCCTGGCCTGTTGAAAATGCATGGACTTGCAAGGATACAGCATCGTCAGATAACTCAGAATGTTACGCTGTTTGCGGTGAAGCAAACCCTGGTTATGAGTTAACATGCACAACAGAAAACATTACACAAAGTCTTGCTACAGAAACTGTTGTGAATTGCCCCGCAGGAACTTACATTGTTGGAGGAGGCTTCATTGATTTTTCAGGAATCAACGACGACATCGACGCGAACAAACCTTACGACAACCTATGGAATTGTTACGACAGTTCTTCAAATTCTAATTCCCAATGCTGGGCTCGTTGCTGTGCTTTCAATTTAATCTGCACCGACGCAGACAGCGA
>CAYQLQ010000039.1:0-4380 GCA_964418495.1 Candidatus Woesearchaeota archaeon
AGATAAAGCAGGGCGGTTGTCTATTCTTAAAATTCATACGAGGGGAATGCCGTTGACGAAAGATGTTAATTTGGAGACGCTCGCGTCGGTGACACACGGATTTGTCGGGGCGGATTTGGAATCGTTGAGCAAGGAAGCGGCGATGGGGGTTCTTAGAAAAATTTTACCGAAGTTGAAACTTGACGGCGAGGAGCAGATTCCGCAGGATGTTTTGGATACTCTGAGAGTTACTCAGGAGGATTTTATGGATGCGTTGAAAGTTGTGCGACCGTCGGCGATGCGGGAAGTTCTTGTCGAGACACCGAATGTTAATTGGGCGGATGTTGGAGGGTTGGATTCTGTTAAGATTGAATTGAAGGAGGCTGTTGAATGGCCGATGAAATTTCCGGAGAGTTTTGAGAGAATGGGAATTCGTCCTGCGAGGGGAATTCTTCTTTATGGGCCGCCTGGAACTGGTAAGACTCTTTTGGCGAAAGCTGTTGCTAAGGAATCTGAGGCGAATTTTATTCAGGTTAAAGGACCGTCGCTGTTGAGTATGTGGGTGGGGAAATCTGAAGAAGGTGTGCGGAAAGTTTTCGAGCGTGCGCGACAAGTTGCTCCGTGTATTATTTTCTTTGACGAAATTGATTCGCTTGCGAGCCGACGTGGCGGGGATTCTGGTGCGAAGGTTACAGAAAGAGTTCTTAATCAGATGCTTGCGGAGATGGACGGGCTCGAGGATTTGAAAGATGTTCTTGTGATTGCAGCGACGAACCGACCGGATATGTTGGACCCTGCGGTGATGCGACCGGGACGGTTTGATAAAATTCTCCTTGTTGGTTCTCCGACAGAAGAGGGAAGAGTAAATGTTTTGAAAATTCATACAAAGAAAATGCCGTTGGCGAAAAATGTGAATTTGAAAGATATTGCGAAGAAGACCGACGGTTATACTGGCGCGGATTTGGAGGCGGTTGTGCGCGAGGCGGCGATGCTTGCTCTTCGGGAAAATGTCGACGCGAAGGATGTCAAGAAAACTCATTTTGAACAAGCACTTGGAAAAGTTCAGCCGAGCGTAACAAAATCAACACTGGAAGCTTACAAAAGAATTGAAGAGAATTTTCTGAAAACCGCAAGAGCCGGGGCTGTTTGTGATAATAGTTATCTGGGATAATTAACCTAATCTTCTTCTGTCGTACGAAACAAAAGTTATTTATATCTATTAATAATAATTTTTATCATGAAGGTGATAACCATTTCTGGAAAAAGCGGAGCAGGTAAAACAACAGTTTCTTATGAATTGGCTAAAGTTCTCCCAAATTTTATTTTTATGGATATATGGAAAATCAAAGAAATATTTGAACCACTAAAACTTAGGGATAGAAAACCCTCCAATAAAATTTGTAAGGATACAATTTACTTTATTATGAAACAAACCCTTAAGCAAAATATCTCCCATAATTTTATTTTACAGGAATCAACAAGGAAAGCAGTAAAGAGATATATGAGAAATTATTTCAAGAAAGAAGACAAAATTTATTCTTTCTTTTTAAATGTGGATTTAGAAACTGCCCTTAAAAGAAATGAAGAAAGAGAAAAAGATACAATGCCTAAAAAACATTTTATAGAACAAGCTAAAAATAATCTTCCCAAACCAGATAAAAATGATGTTGTAATAAATACAAGCAACAAAACTAAAGCACAGGTAATAAATGAAATACTCAAAGTTATTAGAGAAAAAAGAAGTTCTAAAAAAGTAAATTTAAGAAAGTGCGTATAAATGAAACATATACTAAAAGAAGGACAATTATCTATTCTTCTTCCCGAAGGAGAAGGGGGGGCTTTAAGTGGGGAAGTTCATTTGCTGAAATATAAAGGAGAAAGATATGTAGTTAGAAAATGTTCTACTCTATTAAAGGCAAAATATTATGAAGCCATTTCTAAAAAATTAGAAAAATATAATTTTTTGCCTAAATTTCTTGGAAGATTTGGAAAAGATGTTTTATACGAATTTATTAATGGAAGGGACTTGAGACGAAACGAAAGAGGTTTTGTTTTTGAGCAATTAGGAGAAATCGGAGCTTTTATCAATAAGCAAAAAATAAACTCAAATCCCAATTTCAAATTTAATAAAATCTTAGGAGAATTAGTTTCTGGCAAATATGTTTCTTCTGTGAAAGTATTAATGAGGAGAAAAAGAAGTAGAATAAGGAAAAAGCCAAAAATAGTTTTATCTATCAAAGAATCTAACAAAATAAAAGAATTATATTCTTATTTAATGAGAAAAACCAAAGCTCAAATAAGAATGGATATCTCTGATTTTGTTCCGGGAAATTTTAGATTAAGAAGGGGGAAGGTTTATTTGGTTGATGTGGAGGCAATTAAACCCGCAATAAAAGGGATGGGTGTCGCTAAATGCTTTAGGGGGTTTTGTAATACTAAAAAAAGAAAAGAACTTTTTATTAAAGGGTATACAAAGGTTTATTCAACCAATTTTCTTAATGAAATATATTTAGATTTATGTAATTTATTATTTGCTGTTCAAGCAATTCATTTTAAAGAACAGGTTAAGAGGGATTACCAAGAGGATTTGGGGAAGATAAAAAGATTATTGAAAAAATATTCTTTAATTTAATCTGTCGTTACAATCGTTTTTTCGTCGATAAGAATAGTATGTTCTGCTTGTGAAACTTTTGCGCCTGAGATTTCTACTAACTGTGGAAAGGAATGAATGTTTCCATTTTCTTCAAGTTGTTTTAGTGCGAGCGATGCTGATGTGCTGAATTTTTTTGCGAGCCAGCGCGAGCAGAACGGGAGCGTGTTGTATTCTTCGGTTATGTAATTGAGAATTTTTCTTGCGGTTGGGCTTCGGATGTTTTTTGTGTTGAGAAGAATATAGATGCCAGAGGGTTTGCTGTCTTTGACTTTTCCGTTGCCAGTTGTTGCGAAAGGTTCTATTGCGTAAAGTCCTTTTTTTATTTTTGAAGGGTTTTGGTTGTTTATGTTCGGAACTGTGATTCCTGCGTGGAGATTGTTTTGTTTCATTTCGTGTCCTGAAAGATTTGCGATTGGCGAGAATCCTTTTTCCTCAATTGTTCGCTGAATTTCCTTCCCGATTTCTCCGAGGGATTTTCCTTCTTGGAAAATTTCTAAAGCATTTTCAAGGGATTTTTCTGCGGCGTCTATGAGTTTTTTATTTTCTTCTGAGTTTTCTAAATCAATTGAAAATGCAGTGTCGGAGAGAAATCCGTCGACGGAAACTCCAAAATCTACTTTTAGCAAACCTGAAGCTTTTGTTTTGTCGTCGGAAGAAGGAGTGTAATGTGCTGCGATTTCGTTTATGCTGAGGTTTGTTGGAAATGCGGGTTTTCCTCCGAGTTCGGAAATTTTTGATTCTATTTTTTCTGCGATTTCCAAAAGCGGAGTTCCGGGTTTGATTATTTCTTTTGCGTATTCGCGAACTTGTTTCGCGATTTTTCCTGCTTGAATTATTTTTTCGGAATTCATAATTAAAAAAAGAAAGCAGTGTTTAAGAATTTAATGTCTTGGAATTTCAGGGGTATCGGATTAGTTTCTTTCTTTCAACCTCCGTCCTTTTGGAACAAAGTTTGTTATTCTGTTTTGCGACGCTTTTCCACAACCGAGGAAATCTTCTCCGGATTTTACAACGACGAAACCGTTTTTTTCTTCGGGAATTTCCATTAAAACCTCGTGGCCTTTCATCCATTCTTCTTCTTGTTCCTTATTTATTTCAATAATATTTTTTGTGATTTGTCCGCGATTTCCGAAAAGTTGCGCGCCGTCGACGCTGAGTTTTATTTCGCTGTTGATTTCTTTTGCAAAGTAGATTCCAAGTCGTTCGACTTCTACGGCTTGCGCGAGTTTTCCAATTTCTTCTTCAGAAAAATTTCCTTGAAAAAGGAAGAGGCGCTCTTTTCCTGTTTGAATTATTTTTCCTTCTATTTCTTTTATTCCAAATTCTTTGTTGAGTTTTTCCACGATTTCCTGTTTTTCTTTTTGGTTAAAAATCTTAATTTCCATTTTTTAGTTTTGCGATGAAGAATCCTTCGGTATTTGCGTCGTGGGGGTAGATTCTGCACGTGGAGTTTATTTCCTTCCGGAATTTTTCATTTTCCCATTCTTTCATTCCTGGTCGGCATTTGATTGGAAGATTTATTTTTTCGATTTTTATCTCTGGGAAATTTTCAAGAATTGAGTTGACGACGCTTTCGTTTTCTTCTGGTGCGTGTGTGCAGGTTGAGTAAATTATCTCTCCCTGAGGTTTTAGAATTTCTATTGCAGATGCGAGAAGATTTCTCTGAATTTTTGGGAGATTCTTTACAGTTTTGATATTCCACATGACGTAGGTTTTGAGCGAGCTTCGTAGAGTTCCTTCGCCTGAGC
>CAYQLQ010000040.1:0-4216 GCA_964418495.1 Candidatus Woesearchaeota archaeon
GATAAATTTTCAACTGCTCTGGTTTAAATCGCTCATCAGAAAAAAGTTTCTTAAAAAGTTTCAAATCTTTCGCAGGCGTGCTCCCCGGCAAACCCGGCATAATATGGTAGCCAACTTTAAAACCCGCGTCCCGCAATCGTCGCGTCGCTGTCACAACATCCTGAACCAAATGCCCACGATTAACTTTTTTATAAATCTTATCGTCGATAATCTGAACTCCCAACTCAACCCGCGTCGCTCCCCACTTTCGCATTTTCAGAATGTCCTCATCAGAACACGCATCCGGTCGCGTCTCAATGCAAAGCGCCACACACCGACATTTCGCTTTTTCGTTTTTCCGCTTCGCTTCTTCCAAACTCTTGCTCTGATTTTTATTCAACCCATCATAACATCCCTTAACAAATTCCTCCTGAAATTTTTCCGGATACTGCAAAAAAGTCCCGCCCATAATAATCAATTCAATCTTATCTATCGGATGATGCATCGCCTGAAACGCCTTTAGTCTCCCTGCAACCTGTTCGCAAGAATCATAATTCACCGACGACGCGCGCATCACAACCGGACTCTTCGGCGTGTAACTCTGCGGAACATTCAGCGACGGGCAATAAACACACGCCCCATGCTCGCACTTTCTCGGCGGCAACATCACAGCAACCGGCGCAATCCCCGAAATCGTCCGCGACAACTTCCGAACCTCGCCCTTCTTTGGTTTTAACATATAAAGATAAATATAAAGAAGGTTTTAAAATTATTCTAAATCCCCCTTAAAAATAAATAATCCGCTAATTTTAGAAAGATTCCATTTCTTTTAGAATTTTTTTAAATTTTTTCTTTTGTTTTTTACTTAACTTCTTTTTTTGTTTTTTGTTAAAAAAGGTTATATAAATAATATATCCTATTATTGGAATTGTTATAATTATTATAATTATCTGTACTATTAACATTATTGGATAAATTATTTCTGGAAAATAACTAGTTAAAAACCACAAAGGCGCCATTAATATTGAAAGGCTAATGCTGATTATTAAAGTGCGTGCTATCCATTCTTTTTCAACCCAAATAGAATCTTTCCAAACACCCTGATACCTTAAGACATTTGAAATATCTTGTTTTGGGTCATTTATTATAATAGTTTTTCTCTTTTTCATATTCCCTTTAACAAAATATTCCTTAAAAACCTTCGCTAGAAAAGCTATCCGCGATTTATAATAATCCCATAAAAACATATTTTTAAACTCCTCCATTCTTCTCCTATAATGGAAAACCAACAGGACGTCTGGGATGCAATCGCACCCGAATGGCACGAGTTCAAAACAAAGCAAGGCGAGCACACTCTGGAATTTTTAAAAAATAAAACAGGAAAAATCCTCGACTTCGGTTCTGGCTCAGGAAGGTACCTTTTGAAAATGCCAAAAGCAAAATTATATCTCGTGGATTTTTCAGAAAACATGATTGAACTCGCGAAACAAAAAGCAAAACAGGGAAACATCGACGCTGAATTCGCAGTTGCCAGCATGACAAAGACCCTGTATGAAAACAACTTCTTTGATTATGCAATCGCATCTTCGTCTTTCCACTGTTTAAATAAAACCGAACAAAAAAAAGCAACCAAAGAACTTTTTCGTATTTTAAAACCCGGAGCAGAAGCAGAAATTTCCGTCTGGAATATAAATTCAAAAAGATTCAAAAACGCGCCAAAAGAAAAACTCATCCGTTGGCGCGACAAAGGCGCGCGATATTATTATCTCTTCGACGAAAAAGAAATCCACAATCTTTTTGAAAAAGCCGGCTTCAAAATAATCCAAAAACAAGAATCCAACGTCATGATTGTTTTCACGGTTCAGAAGTCAAAGATTCATACTAATTAACTTCTGATAAAACAGTTTCAAGATATTCAACGATAACAGCCAGATCATTCGGATTAACACACTCACTCTTAAGCCGATTTAACCCTTCAATCATTTTAAATCTAAGAACTTCTGGCGGAGCATCATTCAGCCTTCGGCACAAATCCTCGGTCATAAAAATCCAACCCCCAAAGACTATTTAAGAATTATTGTGATGAATCTTTTTTCTTAAAAACATTAACCATATCAAAAAGCGATTTGTTTTCAAAAGCAGTAATTCTTTTTTCAGCGTCGTCAATCAGAACTTTAACCAATCCCAAACCAGAAACAAAAACCGTGCAAACCCACATGTTCTTCCCCTTGACATTCTGCAACGCAATCAGAATTTTCTGAATCTTTTTCTTGCTCCCTTCGCTTTGAATTTTATCCCCAATCATTTTTTCCAACTCCTTAAAATCCATCGAAGGATTTTCCAAAATTCCCGTCGGTGCTGGCGCGCCCTCTGGCAGTTCTATCGGCGCGCATTGCATTCCCGCTTCCATCTGAAAACTATAAATCTTATTCTCCGACACAACATAAAAATCCAAATGCTGTTTATTATCTTCCCCCTCAAAATCAATCGCAAAAAACGCCGAACAAAAAAACATTTCAGGATAATTCTTCTGAAAAGCCCCAAACTCCGGCGACGCTTCAAGTTTCTCTCGATAAAATTCAAGGTTCATATAACAAGGATAAATAAGAAGTTTATAGATTTTTTGGATATTATACTTTCTTCTACCTACATGGGAGGTGTTTTATCTTCGAAACCTAATCTCCTAATACTCTCTTGTAAATTCTTTTTAGCACCTCTTAAATCCAGTATAGCCAACCATTCTACAAGTTTGGAAACTCCTCCAAGAATAAACCCCCCAGACGCCACCAGATCTAGAGTTCCCAGCACACCTTCCACTTCAGGATTTATTTCTCCAAATCCTAACATTACCCCTACAGCCCTTAATGCAAGGTAAGCTGCTGACGGTTGTCCAAGATATTTCCATCCCCTCCTATAAGAATCAATATACTCCGTTGCATTTTCTACACAATTTTGCTTATGTTCAATTTCTCTATCCGGGCTTTGATACAAATTTCCATCTGGTGCTGTATATTCGTGGGACATTGTAAAGTTTACGATTAAAATAACTTTTTAAATCTTCCGACTAATATGTTACTTAAGAATTAATACAAATTAAATTTTCTTAACGCCTCGTCTCAATCTCTTCTCTAACTTTAGAAATAAAATCCGAAACATCCATCGCCTCGATTTTTTTGCTTCCTCTAATTCGAACCGCAATTTTTCCGTCCTTCTCTTCCCTGTCTCCGACGACAACTATGTAAGGAACCCGCATAATTTCCGCGTTCTTAACTTTCGACTGCACAGTTTCCTGCCCAAAATCAGCGTCGATTCGAACCTCCGGAATTCCCTCTCCAATCTCCTTAACTATTTTTTTCGCATACCCCTGATTTCTATCTGTAAAACTCAAAACCCTAACCTGCACCGGCGCGAGCCACGTCGGCAACCGCCCGTTCGTGTGTTCAAGTAAAATCCCATAAAATCTTTCAACCCCTCCTAAAATAGTTCTATGCAACATAATCGGCCTCTTTTTTTTATTATCTTTATCAGTATATTCTAATTCAAATCTTTCTGGCATAGCCATATCCAATTGTATTGTAGCTGTTTGCCATTCTCTTCCAAGAGAATCCTTCAAATGAAAATCAATCTTCGGCCCATAAAACGCGCCGTCCCCTTCATTTATTTTATAATTAATCTTATTCTTTTTCAAAATACTTTCTAATATCTTTTCTGACTTATCCCAAATTTTCTCATCCCCGATTCTCTTTTCAGGCCGAGTAGAAAGCTCAACCCTATAATTTAATCCGAATTTAGAATAAATAACCTCCACTAACTCAAGAATCCTTTTTACTTCATCTTCAATTTGATTTTCTGTACAAAAGATATGCGCATCGTCCTGAACAAATTGAACTACCCTAAACATACCTCCTAAAACTCCAGATAATTCTTGTCTATGAACACATCCAAGTTCAGCAACTCTCAAAGGAAGTTCTTTGTAACTTTTGGGTCTGCTTTTATAAACCAGCATTCCCCCTGGACAATTCATCGGCTTTACAGCAAATCCTCGTTTTTCATATTCTGTTAAAAAGATATTTTCTTTATATTTCTCCCAATGCCCTGAAATCTGCCAAAGTCTCTTATCTAAAATTTGGGGAGTTCTAATCTCTTGATAACCTGCTTTCCTATGAACTTCCCTCCAATATTTAATTAACTCATTCCAGATAATCCAACCATTATTATGGAAAAAAACCATTCCCGG
>CAYQLQ010000041.1:0-3722 GCA_964418495.1 Candidatus Woesearchaeota archaeon
TATCTGTCCAGTTGAAGGATTTACACTATATTCCTCGGATTCTTTTCGCAACCATTCTGGATGATTAGGTTCTGAAAAAGAGACTATAAGATATTTTACTCTTGGCTCATTGCGGGAATATTCCAAAAAGTCCTCGAGAGTTTTATTTGGAAACACAATATTTCTTTCTGCGTAGTAGGCGGTCTGAGGAATCGGAACGCTTGCAATAATATCTGAGGGGGTGGAAATTTCATTCAGGAAACGCCCTGCCTGTTTGATTCCTTCATAAGTTGGAATTTTGTTTTTTATTATAAAATCTGCGTGCTGAATCTGGTGGTATCCGCCGAAGCCGAGAAGCAGAAGAAGGAACACGAGTGCGACAATACGACTATGTTTTTTTACGAAGTCTGTAATAAATAAAGATGCCTGCGCGATGCATACAAAAGAAGCAAAAAGGAGCGGAAACATCCATCGTGGTTCATAGTTCGCTCCGATTGAAAAATTAACCCTAATCATAAAAATAAAAAACCCGAGAGTTGCAAGAATAGAAACCAAATTAAAGAGATTGCTTTTTGTTCCACTCTTCATTTCGCTTCGTTTGGAATAACTAAACCCAAGAATGAGACTAAGAATCATTCCGATAAAACCTATCCAGAAAAGATAGGTAAAAACATTTGCCAGCAGTGTGCCCTGAAGTGAATTGAAATAAGTTCCAAAAATATGGAGGGAATCTAGACTTAGAGCGTTTTGGGGATTGTAATATGTTCCAGCCACCCCGGAAATCTTAGAGGAAAAAATAAAACTTTCGGAGAGAAAAAATAGAATTGCAACTATCCCAAAGGCAACCCAGTTATATTTATCCTTGAGAAGTTCCCTCGGACTTTTTGTCAAGAGCATATAAACTAAAAAGAAAATCCCGAAGAGAAAATAGCCTCTTCTCGTTGCATAGGTGAGAATTACAAAAATCACCGTCAAAGGAACTGCCCAAGAGGGATTTATTTTTCCGAATATTTTTTCTTTTCGTTCGTAACCTTGCCAGAAAACATAAATTGCGAGAAGGGCAAAAAACAATCCTGGAATTCCTAGATGGAATCTTGAGGTATTAAAAAGCACGTTCCATAAAACTGCCATGAGAAAAGAGGTTATCAGCGCAATTCTTTTGTCTTCATACATGAGAAGGCAAACCTTGTAGGCGAGGAAAATAAGAATTATTGATGGAATAACTTCGAGAACGAATTTCGCCACTTGCTCGGAAAGCCCAATCTTAAAGAATGCGGCTACAACATAAACAAAAAGAGAATTGTGCTGGGGGGAAATATTCCAATTTACGTTGAACCCTGCTAAATTTTTCGCGTACGCCAAATAGTCTGATTCGTCCCACCAAAGAGGCTGGCTTTTTGTTAGAAAAAAATAATACAAACGAAGAATTATTGCAAAAAGAAGAATTCCTAAAAAATAAAGGTTGTATTTATTGCTAAAAAAAGTTTTTATCCTACTCTTTAATTCCCCCCTTTTCTTTTCTATTCTCATAGAATCTTAATTGGAAAGAGGTTTTTATTCTTTTTTATTTTGTGCTTTCAACTCTTACCCAAATTTTCTTGAAACTTTTGTTTTTTATATTTATGTCTTTGAAAATCAGAATCCACAGATAGACTCTCGAGAGAAAAAGCGCGAGCAACCAGAAAAGCTGTTTGGGCGTTTTGAGATATTTAAAAAAATGGAACGCGCCTGAAGACTCTTTTGAAAAAGAACGCATCTCGGTTTTTGTCCATTGTCTAATCTGGTTGTATCCTCCAGCAGAACGTTTTTTTTGGTTTATCCAATCTCTAAAATTTGAAGGATACTTCACATAAACTTCTGCTTCTGGGACATAATCTATTTTATAACCTTGCGAGTACACAAAATGTGAAATCAGCCCGTCTTCGGAAAGTGTTTCCTTGGGGATTTTTTTGATTAGTCCTTTTCTAAAAGCATAAAGATATCCGGAGCAGAAAATTCTTTTTTTATTTTTTAGGGCGTTTTTTCTTCTCTCGTCGGCGATTGAGGTTAAAAGATGGCTCCAGAATCCGAACATGGTTTTTGTAGAATCTGTTGATACTGGGCGCCCGGATGTAGCTCCAATATTCTGGTTCTTAAAAGGTTCCAGCAAAGCGGGGAGGGATTTTTTTCCAACATAAACATCTCCGTCGGTGAGAATCAGAATATCTCCTTTCGCGATGGTGAATGCTATGTTGAGTGCTGAGGGCTTTCCTTCTCCATCGTCTTTGACAACCCTTATATGTTTATTTTTCTCTGCGTATTTTTCTGCAACTTTTAAAGTCTTCTCGTCAGGAGCAAGAACTAAAATTTCGTAGGGAACAGAAATTTCGTTTTTCAGAATGGCTTCAATTGCACGGATAATTGTTTTTTCTTCTTTATACGCAGTTAAAATTATGGATATCATTTTGCGTAATCCTCGAGGAGAGATTTGAATCTAACAAAAAGTTTTTCCCATCGGAATTTCTGAGCAGTTTTTATTGCAGTTTGTCTTACTTTTTTTAGAGAATTCTGGTTTTTGTTATTCAGCGAGAAATCAATTAATTCTGCGAGCTCGGTTGCATTTCCAGATTTAAAAAGAAATCCATTTTTTCTGTGTTGGATTATTTCGCTTGTTCCTTCATTCTCTGAAGCCAAAACAATTTTTCCCCTCGCCATTGCTTCGATAAGTGATTGTGGCATTGCTTCTCTTTTACTCGGCAGAACGAAAATGTTACTTTCATCGAGAATCTTTATCTTTCTTTCAAGCTCATAAACTGCAGGGGAGAATCGAACAGTTTCGTTTAGATTCAAAAGAGAAATTTTTTCTTCAAGCATTTTTTTGTATGATTCTTCAGAAGGCCCGACTAAATTTAATTTTATTTCAGGATGTTTTTTTTGAAGGATTCCCATAGCCTCGATAAGTGTTTCTAATTGTTTGACTGGAGAAATTCTTCCGAGGAAAAGAATATTTTTTCCTTTCTTGGGGGGAGATGAAAAAAATTCTTCTGGAATTCCATTTGGGATGTAGCCTAATTTATTTTTCTCTGCTCCGATTTTAAGAAGATAAGGGACTTCCCATTTTGTAATTGTTATTATTTTATCAAACTTGTTGAGAATTCTTTTTCCTAGGAATTTGTCATAAAATTTTGATAAAAAATTCCCAAATCTGCTCCGAAGATGCGGAGGAACAAAAGGCGCGTGCGTTACGAGAAAACAGGGTTTGTTTAATTTTTTTGCGATTTTCAATGCGAGGTGTGTGTGGGGGTGACGATAAACTTCCGCGATTATTATGTCTGGGTTGAATTTCTCCAGTTCCTTAGAAAAATCCCAGAACTTTACATTTTCTCCGAAGGAATATTTCGGAGAGAATCTATAGAATTGCGTTCCTTCGAGATTCTCCGAGATGGGTGATTTTTCGTGGGTTCCCTTAACAGTATTTGTAGAGAACACCGCGACTTCGTGTCCTTCTTTATGAAGCATCTTTGCGAGATTATTCACTCTGCTCCAAACTCCACAAATGCTTGGAGTGCTGTAAATACAAACGAATGCTATCTTCATTTTTTTCATTTTCTCAACAGATTTAATCTTTCTATTAATTTAGACCTTATAAAAATATAGAAATTTATTTGGGAAAGATTTCTGTCGATCAAGTCTGCGAACGCCCTTAGCGGGCGATACGAAAGGAAGACTCTGAAACCGAAGCTGTTGCGGATTCTTCTTAGTTC
>CAYQLQ010000042.1:0-3604 GCA_964418495.1 Candidatus Woesearchaeota archaeon
CCTGTTAGCTTAGTGCTTACCAAGGTTCGAATCCTTGCCCCCGCATAGCATTTAAAGAAAACTAAGAAGTCCTTTTTGTAAAACCATTATAGCGACAATCACCAAGACAATCCCATTAAGCGAAAAAAATATCGACGCAAATAAACTTAAACTCGTAATCATGTCCATCCACCCACCAACATCTGTCGGAAATCCCATGAAAGCTTTTGCAAACATTGCAGTTCCTAACGCAATAAGAATCGTCGTTGGAACAAAGTTACCGATTTCTACGAGAAGTGCGAGCCCAGCAAGAACATCTACTCCCCCAAGAATTTTAACCAGCATATTTTTTAAACTTCCTTTTCTCTTTTAAATCATTCGGTGCACCTGTAGCTCAGCTTGGATAGAGCACGTCACTCCTAATGACGGGGTCGAAGGTTCAAATCCTTCCAGGTGCGTTTGGATTTGAACCGAAGGTTTGGGTTTTGAGATTTTTCAAAACACAGGCTGTAACTTCAGCGATTGGTGAAGCCCTTTGAAGATGGTTGATGATGGATTATCAATAAAAAAGATACTAGAAGAAATAAAAAAATGCCGGGTTCTATGTGCAAATTGTCATAGAAAAGAACATTGTCAAAAGGATTAATAATCTTTAAAAACCTTCTAAGTCTCTTGGAGATACGCGCTGGTAGTTCAGTGGTAGAACCTCTGCCTTCCAAGAAATTGGTAATTATCTCAAAGTTAAACGAAGAAAGCAGATGACTCGGGTTCGAATCCCGACCGGCGCATCGTCGAAAGGTCGGGAGAAGAAAACCCTAAAATCAGCATATAAAAACAAAATGAACTTTGCAAATTTCCACGACAGAAACTACAAACTTCTATTAGCAATTCCAATAGTTCTATTACTCGCGTCACTAATCTACCTTGGAGTTTTTAACTCCATCCACGACGATTTCATTTACAAAGACATTTCTCTCACAGGAGGAACAACAGTAACACTTTACGAAAATCTCGACGCAGCAAAACTAAAAGCAGATTTAACTGACAAGCTCGAGGGAGTAAATACGAGAACAATTTCAGACTTAATGACGCAAGAGCAAAAAGCAGTTATCATCGAGACGCGCTCCGAGGGAGATTTAACAAAAAAAGTTATTGAAGAATATCTCGGATATTCCCTAACCAGCGAGAACAGCAGTTTCGAATTCACAGGCTCAGCACTCAGCGAAAGTTTTTACACGCAATTAATTATTGCAATCCTCGTCGCATTTGTTTTCATGGCAATCGTCGTTTTCATAATTTTCCGTTCCCTTGTTCCGTCATCCGCAGTTATTCTTTCGGCATTCGCAGATATTATAATGACCCTCGCGATGGTGAATATCCTCGGCATGAAAATGTCAACCGCAGGAATCGTCGCGTTCCTTATGCTCATCGGTTACTCCGTGGACACAGACATTCTTCTAACAACGCGCCTTCTGAAACGTTCCGAAGGTTCTGTCAACGAAAGAATTTTCAGCGCATTCAAAACCGGAGTCACCATGACACTGACATCCCTCGTCGCTGTTGTATTCGCGCTCTTCATCGTAAGTTCATTCTCAATAGTTCTCAGCCAAATATTTTCCATTCTCGCAATCGGACTTGTCTTCGATATTCTCAACACTTGGATAACCAACGTGTCAATACTTAAATGGTATCTCGAAAGAAAATCATGAAACTTTCAATAAGAATTTGGATACTCATTATTATCCTAGCTTTCTCACTAATTTCAATCTTTGGACTCCCCCCAAAGTTTTTAGACTCAGGAGTTGCGATTACAAGCGTAGATTCAAATTCAACAGCTTTTGAACAAGGATTAAGAACGGGGCAAGTTATCACAGCCATCGACGGAAAACCAGTTTCAAATCTCGAAGAATTCACCGCAGCACTTTCAGGAAAATATCCTTCCCCGGGAAATGTTAAAACAATATTCACATCAGACAAAATAGATATAATCCTATTCTCCAAAGAAGCCCCAGAAATTACCGTCGCCAATATTCCAAAAACAAATATTAAAACAGGACTGGATTTGTCAGGAGGTTCGCGAGCACTGGTAAAAGCGCAAAACCAAACACTTTCATCCTCTGAGATAAACGACCTCGTGGATATAACCAGCAACCGGCTCAACGAATTCGGAATCTCCGACATAAAAGTCAGTCCTGTTTCTGATTTAGCAGGAAACCGTTTCATGTTGATTGAAATAGCAGGAGCCACCCCAACGGATTTGGAAAACTTAATTTCCCAACAAGGAAAGTTTGAAGCAAAAATCGGAGATGCCATAGTATTTGTCGGTGGAAAAGATAAAGACATCGCGTCGGTTTGTCGTGGCGACGCAACTTGCGCAGGAATAGAAAGTTGTCAGCAGGATTCTTCAGGAGATTATTTTTGTAATTTTAGATTCTCAATTTTCCTCAGTGAGGAATCTGCAAAAAGGCACGCAGACATCACCGCAGAAATTCCTGTGAACAAAACACCGTCGGGAAATTATCTAACTGAGAAATTAGATTTGTTCCTAGACGACAACCTTGTCGATAGTCTCCTTATCAGCGAAGGCCTGAAAGGAAGAGTCACAACACAGATTGCAGTTTCAGGTTCAGGAAGAGGCGCAACAAGAGATGACGCGTACAACGACGCTGATGAAAACATGCACAAGCTCCAGACAATTCTTATCACCGGAAGTTTACCCTACAAACTTGAAATCGTAAAACTCGACACAATCTCCCCTGTTCTCGGAAAGCAATTCATCAATTCTATTTTCCTCGCAGGACTTGCAGCTCTCGTTGCTGTCGCAGCAATTGTTTTTTTCAGATACAGAAAATTCAAATCATCCCTCGCGCTTATTTTAACAAGCGTGTCTGAAATTATTATTATTCTTGGAATCGCATCTTTCATCGACTGGAATTTGGACCTTCCAAGTATAGCAGGAATTCTCGCGACAATCGGAACCGGAATTGACAGCCAGATTATTGTCCTCGACGAAACACATCAGAGTTCATCTTTGAGCCTCGCGCAAAAATTAAAACGTGCATTTAGAATTATTCTCGGCGCATACTTCACAGCTCTCGTCGCACTTCTCCCGCTTCTATGGGCCGGAGCAGGACTTCTCAAAGGTTTTGCAATCACAACAATAATCGGAATCACCGTCGGAGTTTTAATAACCCGTCCAGCATTCACAGACATGGTAAGACTAATCGAGGAATAAAATGTATCCAAAACACCACATCATCCTTGGAGCAATTTTCGCAGCAGCCCTTTATTTTATTTTTCCCTCAATAGGAATTCTCAACGCAGCAATTGTTTTCCTCTCGTCATTTCTAATCGACGTAGATCATTATATTTATTACAGATACAAAACAGGAAACTGGAATTTAAAAAAAGCATACGACTGGTTTGAAGAACGGGGAAGAAAATTAGATTGCCTTCCCAGAAAAAAAAGAGAAGAGTTTTACCTTGCTTTTTGTTTTCTACACGGAATAGAAGTTTTAATTATACTTTTTATCCTATCAATCTTTGTGTCCAAGCATTTTTTATTTATCTTTACCGGAATCGCAACCCATCTTATTCTTGACACACTCCACCAAACAACATATCA
>CAYQLQ010000043.1:0-3559 GCA_964418495.1 Candidatus Woesearchaeota archaeon
GAAGTATACGAAGAACATGAAAATTATTCTGGAAGCGTTTAAAATGATTGAGGGAAAGACGAAGAAAAATCCTGTTGAAGTTTTGGTTCGGGCGATTGAGAACGCGGCGCCGCGCGACGAGATTACAGTGATTGAATACGGAGGCGCGAGATATCCTCAGGCAATTGATGTTTCGCCGTTGCGACGAGTTAATCTTGTTTTGAAATATTTTGTTCACGGCGCCGGAGACAAAGCATTTAACAAAAAGAAAAATATTGCGCAGGCACTTGCAGAAGAAATAATGCTTGCTGCTGACGCGAGCGGTGACAGCTTTGCTATGCGAAAAAAGAATGAGGCTGAGAAGCAAGCTGATAGTGCGCGGTAATTTTAATTTAAAATAATTCTCACCAACGGAAACCTGCTCAGGAATAATCTATTCTTACAATTAATTAGTAATTTTGAATATACCCCCACCAACAACTTTAAAAATAAACTTTCTGATTAGGTATTATTATGGCTGACGAGAAAACAAAAAAGATTGAGGAGCTTATGCATCGGCAGGATAGGATTCGGAACATAGCGATTGCTGCGCACATTGACCACGGGAAGACGACGTTCTCGGATAATCTTCTTGCGGGTGCGGGTATGATGTCAGAAGCGCTTGCGGGAAAAGCGTGCGTTCTGGATTTCCACGAGGACGAAGCGGCGCGGGGGATTACAATTGATTCAGCGTCGGTGTCGATGGTTCACAAACTTGACGGCGAGGAATATATTATTAATTTAATTGATACGCCGGGGCACGTGGATTTTGGCGGAGATGTTACGCGGGCGATGCGGGCGGTTGACGGGTGCATTATTCTTACTTGCGCGGTGGAGGGTGTGATGCCACAAACAGAAACGGTTGTTCGTCAGGCGCTGAAAGAATTGGTGAAACCTGTTTTATTTATCAACAAAGTTGACAGGTTGATTAAAGAAGTTAAACTGACGCCACAGGAAATGGAAAAAAAGTTTGTCGGAATTATCGAACATGTTAATAAATTAATTGAAGCGATTGCACCTGAAGGTTACAAAGAAAAATGGAAAGTTGGCGTCGCTGACGGAACTGTTGCGTTCGGTTCGGCATTTCAAAATTGGGCGTTGAGTTTTCCTTACATGAAGAAAAAAGGAATGACCTTCAAAGAAATTATCGACGCGTATCATGGAAGCGACGAGGAAATTGCGAACAATGTTAAAGAGTTGGCGAAGAAAGCGCCGTTGCACGAAGTTGTTCTTAACATGACTGTCCGGAATCATCCGAATCCTGTTGACGCGCAAAAATATCGTATTCCAAAAATCTGGCACGGAGATATTGATTCTCCGCTTGGGAAAAATCTTCTTGATTGCGACCCGAAAGGCGAGCCAGCTTTTGTTCCAATTAAAATTGTCGTCGACAAACACGCGGGAGAAGTGGCGGCGGGAAGATTATTTTCAGGAACTCTGAAACAGGGCGACGATGTTTATATGAATCTTGCGAAGCGCCAAGTTAGAGTTCAGCAGGTTTCAGTTTACAAAGGGGCACAGAGACTTGTTGTTGATGAAGTTCCTGCGGGGAATATTGTTGGTATCGTAGGATTGAAAGATGTTTTTACCGGCGAGACTGTGAGCAAGGAACCGATTGAACCGTTCGAGGCGATTAAACATTTATTCGAGCCGGTTGTTACAAAATCCATCGAGGCGATGAGGGCTGCGGATTTGCCGAAGCTCGTCGAGGTTTTGAAGCAAGTTGGGAAAGAAGACCCGTCGATAAGAATTGAAATTAACGACCAAACTGGCGAGAGTCTTATGTCTGGAATGGGAGAACTGCATCTTGAAATTATTGAAAACAGAATTAAATCGGAGAAAGGGTTGGATGTTAAAACTTCGGCGCCAATTATTGTTTACCGTGAGACAGTCGGAAAAGAATCTCCTGTGGAAGAGGGACGAAGTCCGAACAAGCACAATAGTTTTTTCATAAGTGTCGCGCCTCTTGAAGAAGAAGTTTACAATGCGATACAGAGTGGGGATATCTCTGAAGGGCGTGTGAAGAAAAAAAGCACAGGGCTTGGAGAGACGATGATGAAACTTGGATGGAGTGGTGAGGACGCGCGGAAAGTTCGGGATGTTTACAAAGGGAATCTTTTTATGGACGAGACAAAAGGTGAGGTGCATATGCTTGAAGTTATTGAAATGATTCTTGATGCGTTTGAAATGGTTATTGATTCAGGACCGCTGGCGCACGAGCCGTGTACGAAAATGAAAGTTTCTCTCGAAGATATTAAACTTCACGAGGACGCGATTCACCGGGGACCGGCGCAGGTTTATCCGGCGGTGCGCGAAGGGATTACAGAAGCTATGAGAAAAGCGGGCGCGACTTTGCTTGAGCCGATTCAGATTCATCTTATTGAAATGCCGGACAAATTTTTGGGGGCGATTACAAAACTCGTTGGCGGAAAGCGTGGGCAGATGCTTAATGTTTCGCAAGAAGGAAGTAATGCAGAAATGGAAGCGAAAATTCCTGTTGCGGAAATGATTGGATGGTCGTCGGATTTGAGAAGCGCGACAGAAGGACGGGGAACGTCGTCGCTGAAAGACCAATTGTTTGAAAAAATTCCTGCGTCAATTCAGCCGGAAGTTATTAAGAAAATCCGGGACAGAAAAGGACTTGCAGAAAATCAGTAAACCCACGTTCGTCGTGGCGACGTCGATCGGAAGAATTGGCGGAGAATCAGCAGGTTTATTAACAAGGGAAGAAAAATTTTTCTATGACAAATAGGAAATTAATAAAATATGCTGTGGCTAGTTCTCGAAACGACGAAGTTGCACTCAATGAGGGGTGGGGAGCTGGTTCTTCTTTAGTTCATCGGATGGAAGTATCCGAAGGGATGGGAGAGGATGCAATTAGAAGATCTGGGTTAAAAAATATTGGACTCGGGGGACTGGTGGTTGGCTGTTTATACGCTCTTGCTGGGGCAGGAGTCGGGGCTATAGCTGGAGTGATATTTCTTGGAAACGGCGACGATACTGGGCTTGCACTTAAAGTTTTATATAAAATCGGAGGGCTCGTTGGAGGTTTTGTTGGAGGGGGAACTTTAGCGGGTTTAATTCCATATTATAGATTATCGGTTAATGAAAGAATCGTATCTAATTTAATAAAGGAACGGGAAAGAAGGAAGGAGGAATGGAAAAGGGGGAGGGAGGAAAGAGGATTATCTATTTCTATCAGCGAAGGACAAAGAAGATCTGCGCGTGGATCTCTGATAACACAGCAAATCAGATATCTTGAAAGTATTGTTGGGAAAGGGCGGGGTCCAAGTAAAAGAACGGAAGAACAAATGGTTAGAGATGTTGTAAAGATAGAGGGGGAACTAAGACAACGACAACAGATGCTGTCTCAGAACTGGAAAGAACAGTAGACTCCTGTGCCCTTAGAGAAGAATCAGTAATTCCCGTCGGTAAATTTTAAAATTCTTTTGAAAAATAAAAAATATTTCCGTCGGCGAAAGTTTTTGCGAGAAGTGCCGGCGAAAACTTTATAAACCTAATTTTATGTTAAACAATACAA
>CAYQLQ010000044.1:0-3528 GCA_964418495.1 Candidatus Woesearchaeota archaeon
TTTAAGAAACTTTTTTCTGATGAGCGATTTAAACCAGAGCAGTTGAAAATTTATCCGTGTCAGGTTATGCCGCGGTCGGAGTTGGAGAAGATTTATTGGGAGGGGAGTTACAAACCTTATAGCAAGGAAAAGATTCAGAAAATTTTGATTGCGATGATGAAATCTGTGCCGAGGTATTGTCGTGTGATGCGGATTATGCGGGAGATTCCGCCGGAGTATCTTGTCGCGGGGACATTACGGATTGATTTGAGAAAAGATGTTGAAGAAGAATTGCGGAGGAAGAATTCTAAAATAAAAGAAATTCGTTATCGGGAAATTGGCTTTGCAATGCGGGAAAATAAAAATACAGATAGGAAAACGAAATTGAAAGTTACGAAATATCTGGCGTCGGGGGGAGATGAATATTTTTTGGAAATTGTAAACCCCGACGACATTTTGTTTGGATTGTTGAGGTTGAGGGTTGTTAAGGGAATCGCGATTATTCGGGAGTTGCATGTTTATGGGCGGGCGTTGATGTTGGGGGTGAAAGGAAAAGCTGGACAGCATCGGGGATTTGGAAAGGTGTTGGTTGCGAAAGCAGAAGAAATCGCGCAGAAAAAAAAATGCAAAAAAATTAGCGTGATTTCTGGCGTCGGTGTTCGCGAGTATTATCGGAAACTTGGTTATAGATTAGAAGGCGAGGAGATGGTTAAGGAAATAGAAAAGCATGGAGGAGATTTTTTTAAGGAAATTCGGAGAATTTGCTTTTGTTCCGTTAATTGAACCTTAAAACTTTATTTTCCCTTCTTGCCAATCTTTTAAAATTACTCGCGCGGTTTGGTCTTCGTTAACTTTGTTTCCTTTTTTCAGAAGTCCTTTTTTTCTTCCGAGTTTTTCAATAAGAATTTCTGAGTCGCCGTCTGCTTTGATTTTGTAGAATTTTTCAAGGACGTCGGGAAATTCTGAAACGAGGCGGGCGACGACGAGCTCGGGTTCTTTGACTTGTTCATAGGAGCGGCCGCCGAGTTTGGTTTGCTGTGAAATTAATTTTTTGTCGATGGAGGAATATTGTCTTCGTGGAATTACTCCTGGACTGTCGAGAAGGAGAATTTCCGAGGTGAGTTTTAATTTTTGAATTCCTTTTGTAAATCCGGCTTCGTGTCCTGTGCCTGCGGAACTTTTTCCGATGAGAATATTTATCAGCGAACTTTTGCCGGTGTTAGGATAACCGATCACTCCGACGGTGATTTTCCCTCGTTCGTCGACAGGTTTTGAGATTTTCTTCGCTTCAATTTTTATTCGAGTCCGAAGGTCAGCGATTCCTTTTCTTTCTTTGCATGAGGTTCTAAGAACTTCTATCGGTATTTCTTTTTCTGAAATATCGGATTTGTTTGCGACGAGAATTAATTCTTTCTTTTTGCTTTTGATTAATTTTTCTATTTCTCTGTTGCGTGTTTCTTCGGGAAATCGCGCGTCGAGAATTTCCAAAACTATGTCAGACATTGCGATTACTGTTTTTAGAATTTCTGGATACTCTTCTTTCTGTTTGCTTATTTTTTTTATGTGGCGCGTTCTCCGCGAGGAGAAACTGTATCGGACTTTCATACTTAATTAAAGAATTGTTAGTTTAAAAGAGTGGCGATTAGTTCGGGGCTTGGAATGTTGTGTCTTCTAAAACCGTTGTCAGGTCTGGGATGGGGCTTCTAGGTCTTATTATATCTGGAAATTTTTCTGGATGTGTGTGGTGGTATCCGGTTGTAAAGTCGAGGAACAAATCTCCTATTGTTTTATGAGGGTTTTCCCCGAGGGATGCAGTGTCGGTGACGAAAAAAGCTCCTCTCCCGTTGCCATTGAATATTATTCCTGATGAAACAAGATGAAGATTATTTTCTCTTGCGTATTGGTATCCTTCTGTTGCATACCAATCTTGCGAAGCGTCTACAAGTCCCCCTGGACGATGCATACGAAAATGCTTGTGGAAAATAATTTCTCCCCAATTGTCCATTCTAAATTCTGCTATCTCTCTTAATTGGCTGGCTTTTGCCTGTAGGATTCTTTGTGCTTCTTCTGGGGAGGCGTTTAGGGGGATTAGCGCATAGAAGTTTTTAACTCCGTCTTCAGAAAATATTTTTTTAGGGTCGTAAGGAGGAGGAATTCTGTGTGCAATGTATCCTCGTGCAGTTTCGAAAATGTTTTTTTCACCTCTGAAAGAATTAATGAAAACCGAGTTTAAAAATATTCTTATAATTAGGTGCTATCTTATTTGAGAATTCTCTGAATGAGCCTACTCGGATTTGAACCGAGGACCTCCGGCTTTCTTCGACGAATCGAAAAAGCAAATGCTCAATGAACATCCGTCATATAAGACCGGCGCTCTAACCAGGCTGAGCTATAGGCTCGTCTAGCCTACCGCTGCGTTTCCCTCATTCCTTCGGGAAAGAGCTATAGGCTCTCTTGTCTCTGAATTAATAACTATATTTAAAATTACCTAATCAATAGATTTAAAAATAATCTGGAGTTTAATTTGTTATGGCGAAGAAAAATAGCGACAGTAAGATGTTTGCGTTTCTGGCGGTGTTTCTTAGTGTGCTGGGTTTTATAATTGCGATTTTGGTGAAACGGAAAGACAAGTATGTAATGTTTTACGCGAAGCAGAGTTTGGTTCTTTTCCTCGCCGGAATTTTCGTCAAGGTTCTTACGTTTTTATTGATGATAACAATTGTCGGGCAGATTGCGATTCCGGTGGCGTGGGTAATTTATATTGTTCTTTGGATAATCGCAGTTGTGAATTCGGTTTCAGGAAAACAGAAAGAGACGCCGTGGATTGGGCATTATGCGAGAAGTATTGATTTATGATTGAGCTAAGGAAGATTCTAAACTTTTTTTCTTAAATCCTTTTAATCTTTTAGATAGTTCCTTTCTCACCAGGTCTATTTCATTTTTATCTTCGGAAGTTAGAATTATTTCTAGTTTGTTAGTTAGAAAACCACTCCCTGCTACCCAAGTGGTTTCTGTTTTTCTTTCCAGTAGAACTTTTCCTAAAAAATACCATTCGGAATCCTGAGACCTTGAACTATAGCCCCGAGAGTTATTATAATAGTGCCCTTTTCCTCCTGCAGGCACAGAAACTTCTTGGAGGTATTTCGTTAAATTTTTATTTACAAAAGTTACTGCATATTCATTTCCCCCTATTACGAATTCTTCTTGAATAAATCTCCCATACATCTTAATTCTATGGTATATTTAGGATATTTAAATCTTTCCTTTAGTATTAACTCTAAAGTAATGACTATTAAGCAAGGTATTCGTATCTGGGTCCTTCAAATTATTTAAACTTGGCGTTAAGGAAGTTTTAAAAACTAATTCTTGTTTTTTATTTTGAAAACAAAAAGCCCCGTTAGTCTAGTCGAACATAAACTTTCGATTGAGTCTACCGGGTTGAAAAAATCAAGCCCCGTTAGTCTAGAGGCCAAGGACACAGCCCTT
Source organism: Candidatus Woesearchaeota archaeon (assembly GCA_964418495.1). GTDB lineage: Archaea > Nanobdellota > Nanobdellia > Pacearchaeales > GW2011-AR1 > CAYQLQ01. The sequence continues at coordinate 3,466 of CAYQLQ010000044.1, forward strand.
TCAATGATGAGAACCTAATAAAAAGAAAGGCTGGAACCCGAGTTCGAATCTCGGACGGGGCGT
>CAYQLQ010000045.1:0-3388 GCA_964418495.1 Candidatus Woesearchaeota archaeon
TCCCATTCTTTCATTCCTGGTCGGCATTTGATTGGAAGATTTACTTTTTCGATTTTTATTTCTGGGAATTTTTCAAGAATTTCGTTGACGACGCTTTCGTTTTCTTCTGGTGCGTGTGTGCATGTTGAGTAGATTATTTCTCCTTGAGGTTTTAGAATTTCTATTGCAGATGCGAGAAGATTTTTTTGGATTTTTGGGAGATTTTTTACTGTTTTTATATTCCACATGACGTAGGTTTTGAGCGAGCTTCGTAGAGTTCCTTCGCCTGAGCACGGCGCGTCGACGAGGATTTTGTCAAATCGCATGCCTTCTTTTTTTAATTTTTTGCAGAGCGCGACGCCGTCTTGTCGTGTGATTATTGTGTTTGTGACTCCGCACCGTTCGAGATTTGTGGAGAGAATTTTCATTCTTCCGAAGCTGACTTCGTTTGCGATTATTGTTCCGGTGTTTTGCATTTTTGCGGCGAGTTGGGTTGTCTTGCTTCCGGGAGATGCGCAGAGGTCGAGGATTAATTGGTTTTTTTCTGGCTGGAGTGCGAGAATCGGCAACATGCTCGCGATTTCCTGAACATAATAATATCCGAGTTGGTGTTCAAGCGAGCGTCCGAGTTCGCCGGGTTCAAGTTGCGATTCAATTATGAAAATTTCGGGGTGCTCTGGAAAAGGCTGTTTTATTTTCCAATTCTTTTTTTCGAGACGGGCTTTTAATTTTTCAGGAGAGATTTTCAGAGTGTTGCATCGAATTGATTTTACAGGTTCTGATTTTAGAATGTTAAGATAGTTTTCATAGTCTTCTTTTTTCGGAAGAATTTTTTGCATTCGGTCAATAAAAAGAGGTTTTAATTCTGGGCGTTTGCGGGTTGTCATCAGAATTCCCCCAGCGTCATTTGTTTTTTTCCTTCGATGATTTCTTTTATATTAATATCGAAAACTTGGAAAATGTTTTCAACTGCCGGAAGGATTTGGTTTTCCAAATAATATTGTATATTGTATTCGCCTTTTTCATTTGGGAGTTTTACTTTTTCTCGAACGAGTTTGGCTTTTTTTCCTGCGGGAATTTCAGCGATGTAGTATTCTATAAGTCCGCCGTTTTCAATTGGAATTTCCTGTTCTTTCATTTTTTGTGCGGCGATTACGTGGGGCGAGATTGCGCGGTATTCTGAGATTGGTTTTTTTAGTTGTGTTCGAATGAGGATTTCTTCTTTTTCTATTTTCCTTTCTTTCAGTTTTTTGATTATTTCTTTTGTGTAGGTGAGGGCGGATTTCTCGTTTCCGCTTTCGAGGATTTTTTTAATTACTTTACTTTGTATTTGTCTTGCGAGGGTGCACCAGTCACGACGGACAGTTTCAAAACCGCGGATTTTCATTTTTCCTTTTTCGTCGAGAAGTGCGTATTTTTTCTTTGCTCCGGCGGTTCCGCTTCTCTTACTTACCCAGATTCCTCTTTTAAAAAATCCTTCAAGTTCGAGCTCCATGACTCCAGGAAGTTCGGAGTTTAGTTTTTTTAGAAATTGTCTGGCTTCGTCTTGGGTTTTTTTTCCGAGCAAAAATGCGATGCTGTCTGTGTCGCCGTAGATTACAGAGTAACCGGCTTTTTCGGTTTTTGAAATTATTTCTTTATTGAATTTTCGAACGAATGCGAGGATGGAGGCGGAGGATTCGAGGGAGTAATAGCGCGCGCCGAAGAAACCGATGTAACCGTGTATCGACGCCGACAGAAGTTTGAATGCGTTGCTTCGGGCTTTTGTGATTATGTTCGGGTTTTTTTTGTATTCTTGTTTGTATTGCTTTCTTTTCTCAAGAATTTCTTTCATCAGCGACGGAAGAAAGCCGGGTTTTTTTGTGAAATAGTAATTTATCTTTCCATCTCCGAATGGGATGTCTGGCGATTCGTAGGAATCTTTTTCTTTTTTTTCTAGGAGAGTTGACTTTGAAATGTTTAGGGAAATTATTATGCTTGTGTGCATCGACGTGAAATCGAACATTGCGATGTTTTCATAGAGGCCGGGAGTTGGTTCGAGGACAAATGCGCCTTCGACTCTTTTACTGGAACGTCGTTCTGCAATGTCTGGATGTCCGGGGCGTTTTTCCGGGATTTCGTTGAATTTTTCAAGATTGTGGAGAAGATATGATTCGACTTGTTTGGATAATCCGTTTCGCGAGATGTCGAAAGCGGGTTCCTGAATTACTCTTGAAAATTCCAGAATGTCTGGCCAGAATTTTTCGAAAAGTCCGAGGGTTAAAACTGAATCGTGCAGATTGTATTCGTAATATTCTTTCCAGTCTTTTTCTTTTAGTTCTGAGGAATGTTTTAGTGCGAATTCTTTTTTTGTGTCGCCGAGGAATTCTTTTGCAACTTCGTTGAGGGAAAGTGTTTCGGATTTCATGTATTGCGAGTAAGCGGTTCGTATGAATCGTAAAATGTCGACGTGAACTATTCCGAATATTTTTCCAGTTAAGTTTACGCCGCGCGAGAATTTTGGTTGGGATTCGTCGAGGCCGAGCGGAAGTTTTACATTTAATTTTTCTGCGCGGGCCTTCAGATACGGCAAATCAAATCCGTCGGAGTAATAACCGACGAGAAAATCCGGGGATTCTTTTCTTACGTTCTCTGCGAATTTTTCCAAAAGTTCGGCTTCGTCTTCTACATATTCGACGAATTTAGGTTTTGATTTTGACTTTTTCCATGTGAGAACTTTTTTAAATCCGCTGTTTCCGACGAGTGAGAGCATTAAAATTTCTCCTTCGCCGATTTTGAGTTCGTCTGTTTCAATATCAAATGCCAGAACTTTTGGTTGGAAAAATTCTTCGGAGATTTCTTTTTTGGATTCTAATTTTATACAAATGTCGACGTCAAGTGCGGAATCGATTCCTCCGAATTCTTCTGAGTTGTTTAGAATCTCGCCCTCGATTTCATAGGTTTTCATGGGAATCATCTTCTTTTCGATTATGTAATGTGTGACGAAGTTAATGTCATAGCCCCGGCGTTTTTCTATTTCTGGTAGTCCGAGTTTTTCCGCAATGTCGCGGAGGTCTTTGTAGTTTGTTGCGAAAATTTTGAGGGCTTTTACTTTTTTGTCGAGGAAGTTTTTTTCATGCAGTTCGACTTTTTCAACTCTGGTTTTTCTTCCTTTTATGTCAAGCTTTATTTTCTTGATTTTTTCAATAAGATTGTCGATTTCTTTTTTTGTTAGTTTGTCTTTTAGAACTGCCCACAGATAGACAGGGCAGGAATCAATTACGCAGATTCGTTTTCCTTTGTCGTCGCGTCCGACGATGCGCGCGTAGTTTCGTCCTCGGAAGTCGAAAGAGTCGTAGTCAATTGGGATGAATTTTGTTTTCATATCTGGGAAAAGAGAATGGATTATTTAAAGATTGGGAATTTAGGA
>CAYQLQ010000046.1:0-3202 GCA_964418495.1 Candidatus Woesearchaeota archaeon
TTCAAATCTCGGCGAACTCAACGGAAGCAATTCAGCAGTAACCATCATGTTTCCTGCATCTGGCGAATCTGGGTATGGTGTTCCAAGCGCCATTTTTATTCCGACAAGAACTTCTGTGTCTCCGAGCCGAACTCTTGCAGAACCCTCGGCGTTTTTCGAAATTCCAGTTTCAATTTTCAAATCCCGATATTCATCAAGCTTCCGCCCGTCAAATCGTTTCCCTTCTGCCAAAAAACTTTTGATTCGGTTTCCAGTAAGATTAGTGTCTATCATTTTCCTTCTCCCACAGCGTCTTTCAAAGTCTGTTTTTGTATTTCGTAAATTTTATCGCACGCTTCTCTTCCAAGGTCAATTGCTTTTAGAAGTTCTTTAGAATCTATTTTTCCGTCGAGCTGAATATGACTTATCTCCCCTGTGTTGTGAACAAAACTCATCGCAATATCTGTCGCACCTTCGCCTTCTTCAAAATCCTCTTCGTGTTTGTCTACGTCAACAACAAGAGTTTTGTCGAGCTTTCCAATTGAAACACTTGTAACTAAATCCCGCATCGGAATTCCAGCGTGTGCCAAAGCCATCGCGGCCGCATTTATCCCTGCGCACCGCGTCGACGCATTTGCCTGAATAATATGTATGTGAACATCAATCACCATATTCGCGAACTCGTCAATCATCACAACCGGCTCAAGCGCCCACTCAGTTATCTTGCTGATCTCTGTGCTTCTTCGACTCGGCCCAGGACGAATCCGGTCTGTAACTGAAAAACTCAGCATATTATAATTACACCGAAGAGTTCCTTTCTCTGGATTCTGTGAATGTTGAGGATGCATTTTTTTCGGTCCGTAAACCGCAGCAATCGCAATCGTGTCGCCAAAAGAAAACATCGCGCTTCCATCGGCATTCGGCACAACTCCGACTTTCGCCTGAATCTTCCGAGTCTCGTCAAGCTTCCGTCCGTCTCCGCGTTTAAATTCTTTACTCATTTTTTTTCCTTGCCTGCCTTGTAGGTTCTTGCACACTCTTGGGTGTGCCCTTTTGGGCATCTATTTTTTCTGCGAACCATTTTTCAACTTCTTCTGTCAATCCAGACACAAAAGATTTTTCCGCCACGAATTTTATCGCTTCTTTTGCAAAAAGCTCGTCCTCGACAGCGTTTCCTTTCAACCAAACCAACCCGTTCTGTCCTACAGTAATATTGCAACCGGTTTTTTCTTTTATAAGATTAACCATACTTCCTTCTTTTCCAATCACCCGCGGAACTTTGTTAGGATTAACTTCAATTATCATTCCGCCCTCGATTTTTCCGAGCCCGTGCGATTTCAAACTCAAATCAATTCCTCTTTTGTTTATGCTCCAGATTTTAAGAACCGCAATGTCTCCGATGTCCATAACTTCGTCGAGCCCGTCCTTGTTAACATATCGCGGAACTTCCATCAAAGAAAGAAAACCGTTGTCCGCAGTTCCGATATTTATAACCCATCCGTTGAAAGTAATCATCTCGACTTTTCCAATAACAACATTTCCCCGTCGTGGAGCGTAAACTCCTGAAAGCGGAATTATTTTCACAAGTTTTCCAGATTCTTCTGCGAGCCCGTATCTGAGCGCGACTATCTCGCCGTTCTTTTTCTCTGTTCCTTCGCCAGGAAGAAAGTCATCGCCTTTTGCGATTGTCTCTCCGGGAATTACAACTTGCCTTTGTTTTTTTTCTGTCATTCTTTTATTTCCTCGGTTATTGCACTTCCGTGCGTTACTGAATTTAACGAATCATAAAAGTCCATCACGATTCCCGCAGGAATTTTGGCGATGACTTCTAAACTTCCGTCGTCGAGCCAGCTTTCAGTTTCCTTGTACTGGCTTATTACTCCGTACGCTCTTCCAGTATGTATCGCTGGAATTGTTATTTTAACTTTCTTAGTCGCGATTTTTATCGGAATAATGCTGTTTATCGCAGAAAGAATATCGCTAATCTGATTTTCTATAGGTATATTCTTTATGTTCACAGATGCTTGTTCAAGAGCGTTTTTAATTCTTTCGGCTGTGTGCGGATTCCCTGTTTGAGGGTCAACAGCGTTTCGTGAAAGAAAATCCACCGCCTGTTTGAACCGCTTTTCCTGTTCAGCGTCGCGGTGTTCTTGCGTTACGAGAATCTCGCCGTCCTTCGCGATTTTCCCGGCAATCACATTCGCGTCGTCAGTTCCAAAAGCTTCTTTCAAATCGCTCGAAGATGCAACCTCGCCCTTTTTCAAATCTGAAAAAATCCTGTCTGTCTCAAGAAAATTCACAGAAGCCGACTCGCCCTTCCGATATTTCAGAGCGTCTTCCATATTAACTCTTATTTCAAAAGGCTTTCCTGCTTTTTTTATCCTCGCTGTCGTCGATGTCATTCTATATTTTTAATTCCCTCGCCCTCGGCTTTTTCAAGTTTTCCTTTATTATTTTTAATGAAACTAACCTCAAACCTGCTGATGTCGAACTTTTTTTCCTGCACTTCCTCGAAAATTTTCAGCGCGAGTTTAATTCCGTCTTTAATGTTCAGGTCTTTCTTATATCTTTCCCTAAGAATCTCTCTAATCTTCTCGTCGCTTTCTCCAATCGCGTTCGCGTAATAAGCAAAATAATTTCCAGTCACGTCGCTGACAAAAAGTTCCGGCTTTTTTCCGTTTATTCCTGCGAGCATAATTGAAACTCCGAACGGTCGCGCTCCGCCGTATTGCGTGAATTGTTGTTTTGTGTTCGCTAAATCTTTTATCACAAGCTCGGGTTCAATTGGCGAATCATAAGTCATGCGGTGTTGCTGTGCAAGAACCTGCGCCCTTTCGATAAGAACCCTCGCGTCCGAGGTTATTCCAGCCGCGCTCAAAACAATATGCTCGTCAATTTCATTAACCTTGCTCGCGGACTTTTGCACTAAAAGTTTGTCGCCTGTCCGCCTGTCCGCGATTATAAAAACTCCGTCAGAGCAAACAATTCCGATGCTCGAGCTTCCCAGCCGAACTGTCTTCTCCGCGTATTCTACCTGAAGCAAGTGACCCTCCGGCGAAAACATCGTCGCTGTCCGGTCATAGCCCATTGCTTGGTGTTGCATATCTATTGGCATTTCCATTTTGAGAATTTATAATATTTCCTTTTAATTTTCTCTTAAAAAATCGTAGCATTTCGCGTTTTTAAGGTTTTGGGTTTGTTAGGCTTTGTGTATAAAGTCTAA
>CAYQLQ010000047.1:0-2660 GCA_964418495.1 Candidatus Woesearchaeota archaeon
TTTGAATGAATGAACGTCTACAACCTCAAAAAGTTTTTTTAGTTTATTGATATTCTTCTTAAAGGACTCAATTTCTTCTTCTATCTTTGAAATTTTTATCTTTAATTCTTCAATTTCAGAACGCTTGAATCTAATTTTATTTAGGAGCCTATTTAAAAAATCTTCATCAGTAATTCTTTTTTCTTTTTCCAATTCTTTCAACGCCTTAACTGCTTGTTCAAACTCCACAGATCTCTCCTTTAATCGATTAGAGAAAGTTTTAATTTTTTCGGAGTTATACTCTATCTGTTTACTAGTATCTTCTTCAAAAGAATTCAGCTTTCTAATTAATATTTCCGATGCGACCTTAGCATCCCAATTATCCAACGGCATTCCCCGCGTATGAATTTTAAGAATAGACAACCGCCCTGCTTTATCCGGAACATTAATTTCAATTTCTCTGTCAAACCTCCCCGGACGCCTCAACGCAGGATCGAGCGCATTAATCCGATTCGTCGCTCCAATCACAACCACCTTCCCCCGCGACTTCAAACCATCCATCAACGTCAAAATTTGCGACACAACTCTCCGTTCAACCTCGCCTGTAACTTCCTCCCGCTTCGGCGCAATCGCATCAATCTCGTCGATAAAAATAATCGCAGGCGCAGTCTTCTCTGCTTCTTCAAAAATATCACGAATTTTCTTTTCAGATTCTCCGTAAAACTTCGACATAATTTCAGGCCCGTTCAACAAAATAAAATTCGCTTCAGATTCATTCGCAACAGCTTTCGCCAAAAGCGTTTTCCCTGTTCCAGGCGGCCCGTGCAAAAGAACTCCCTTCGGCGGTTCAATTCCCAAGCGCTCAAAAATCTCCGGATGTTTCAACGGCAACTCAACCATTTCCCGAATCTTCTTCGCCTCTTCATTCAAACCTCCGATATCCTCGTAAGTAATTTCAGGGAATTTCTCGTCGCTGATTTCAACTGCCTTCGGACTCAAAATAACTTCTGTATTCTCAGTAATTATCACCGGCTGATTAGGATTCGTATTCACAACAACAAATTTTATTTGCGTGATTCCGCCCAAACCCCCCATCCCCATTCCGCCAAACAACTCTCCAAGATTTCCAAAAATATCGTTCATGTCTCCGAACTCTTCTGACATTAAATCCCGCCGCCTCTGCACTCCACCAAGAACAACAATATCTCCCTTACCAATCGTCCGCCCGAGCAAACCCCTTCGCAAACTATCTGAATCCGCCTGAACCATGATACCTTTTTGCGCCGGCGCGATTGTGATTTTTTTCGCTTCTTTAACATCTGCTTTAGAAACTATAACAATATCCCCAATTCCTGTTTTTGCATTTTTCCGCAAAATACCGTCGATACGAATAATTCCCTCGCCAACATCTGCCGGATACGAACGGTCTGCAATAGCAACAGCCTCGCGGTTCCCCTTAATTATAATCGCATCGCCCCGCCGAATTCCCAACTCTTTCATAAATTCCATATCCATCCGCGCAATTCCCTTATACGCATCGTCCTGCAACGCTTCAGAAACCTTCAGCTGAATTCCTTTTTTTTCAGACATGTTCTTCCTCCTCAAAATTTAAAGAAACCCGCCCGGTGTTTTCAAAACACAACCGAACCATGTCGTTCATTATTTTTTCCTGCTCTTTCATAAACGAAACAATTTCTTTTGGAATAGAAACCGCGTAACTATTTCCGACGAGCCTCATCTTCACGTGAAATTCTTTATTTCGAAGACTTGTAAATTTATTATATTCCTGCTCGTCAACAGGATGAAGAATTTTGTCGCCACATTTCGGACAAACCAAAGTTCGAAGAATAAATCCATTCCGAGCTATCTCTGCCCGCTTCATTTTCGCGTCGCACTTTTTACAAAGTATCGTGTTGTCAAACAAATCTGCCATGATTATGAAACCGTGCCGATACGACACGGCTGTAGGGTGTAAAAGAGGTGTAACATGTGTATATGCTACGTGTATACACAGCAAGATATACTATTTAAATGTTTTGGTGAAATAAAAATCGCAGGGGTTTAAAATAAGTTGCATAAGATAATCAAACTTCTAAATGTTATTTTTTGCTAATTAGTATTTTATCTTGTTTATCTTTTTCTCTGTACAAATAAGCCATGGCGATCTGTTGTACTTTGCTTAGCTTATTTAATAGTATCAATCCCACTATAAGCATTAAAGCAGAGACAAAAAATCCTACAGTTGCATAAGGAATTATAACCGGATTCAGACCTTTTATTGAATAACCACTTGCCAAGAAGATAGAAATTCCAATTCCTATTACCCATTTAGGATTATTAAATTCCCTCTCATACTTAAACTTAGCACTCTCAATAAGATTATTTACCTCGGAGAATTCTTTTCTCGTTTCCTTTAAATCCTTAAACCATTTTGGATCAAAGGGGGTAAACTCTGCCATTATCTTTCTACCTAAATCCTTGATTATATAAATTTATCTAAACTTCAAAGAAACACTTTAAAAACTCTGCCTTCTTAAAAAAATTATGAAAGAGGCAAAGAATATTCTGCAAAAATTTTGGCATCTTCTCTGGAAAGACGAATCATGGAAAGGCTGGGTTTTTTCTGTCGTCGTTCTTTTCATTTTTATAAAATTTATACTTTTTCCTACGCTAAGTCTAGT
>CAYQLQ010000048.1:0-2624 GCA_964418495.1 Candidatus Woesearchaeota archaeon
AAGAATTCATGGAAACAGTAAAAAAAGCAGACAAGTACATTGGAGTTGATACAGAGCTCAATACCCGAGAACTAACTAACTCCGACCCGAAAAAAATATCCGCAAGACAAAAAGTAGTTTATCCAATTTCTAATTATGTCTGCAATGAAAAAGATAAAATCCGAAGATGCACAATCGCATACCCCGTAATTTCTCTTGCCCAAGACGCAGAAATGTCCCTCTCAGAATACGAGAACTTCGTGTACCAAGCCTGTTTGCAAGACTGGGAAAAATTAGGAAAAAGAATAGAGAAAATATCTAAGACTTTCGAGAAAGGAAAAAATATTCATTTAATTGGAGAAGGTGTTGACTTAAAATTCTCTATCTCTGGAAAAAATTGTGTCGCAGAAAATGGGGAAGAGAATATGCCCGGAGGAGAAGTTTTCATGGCGCCGGTAAGAAAAAGTTTAAACGGTTATATTAAATTTGATTATCCTGCAATAGAATCTGGAAAAGAAGTTACAGATATCTCCCTAAAATTCGAGAACGGAAAAGTAATTGAGGCAACAGCCTCGAAAAACGAGGATTTCTTAAAGGAAATGTTAGCAACCGACGACAACGCATCTTATGTTGGAGAATTTGGGATTGGTTGCAACCCAAGGATAAATCAGTTTACTAAGAACTTACTCTTTGACGAAAAAATAGGAGGAACAATTCACCTCGCACTCGGGCAAGCCTACAAAGAAAACGGCGGAGGCAACGATTCCGCGATTCATTGGGATATTGTCAAAGACATGAAAAAAGCAAGAATAATTCTCGACGGAAAAGTGGTTCAGGAGAACGGGGCTTGGAAACTCTAATACCAAAAACTTTATAAAACGCAAATCCCCTAAGGAATCATAAGTTCTATAATAGGTTCTTAAAATGGACGAAGAATTAAAAAAATCGATATTGAAAACAGGGACAACAGTTCTTGGAATTGTCTGCAAAGACGGAATTGTTATGGCTGCAGATAGACAGGTCACCGCCGGAAATGTCGTCGTGAGCAAAAAGATGAAAAAGGTTTTCCCAATAAATGATTATCTCGTCTACGCAATATGCGGAAATGCTTCTGATGCTTTAAGATCCGCAAAGTTATTAGCCGCAGAATTAAAGTTAAAAGAGCTGAAATCTCGATCAAGACCGACAGTAAAACAAGCCGCCAACTTGCTAGCCGCAATGGCTTATTCCGGAATTCGTCAGCCGTCGATGATTCCGAGCATAGTGGGTTCATTAATTTCTGGTTATAACGAAGACGGTTCAGTAGAACTTTACACTGTTGAACCCGCAGGCACCATCGAAAAAGTCGAAGACTACGACGCAAACTTCGGCTCAGGAATGCCATATGTTCTCGGACTTCTCGAGAGGCAATACAAAAAAGACATGACAATCAAAGAAGGAATCGAACTCGCTAAAGAAGCAGTTAAATCTTCAACCCAAAGAGATACTGGCTCTGGCCACGGAATTGATGTTTTTTCAATAACAAAAGAGGGAATAAAAAAAGAAGTGACGCAAGAAATTACCCCCGAATACACCGACCAATAATTTTACTAAAATGGATATTTTGAAAAACATAATCGAGAAACTACACGGAGATGTGACTGATGCAAGTTTCGAAGGCGCGAACATTGTTCTTTACACTGCAAACGAAAAGTTCTTCCGTGAAGGTGAGGGAAAAATAAAAGAAATAGTAAACGACATCAAGAAAAGAATTGAACTCCGGGCAGACACGAAAATTCTTCCTTCTGAAGAAAAAGTCAGGGAGGAAATAAAACGCATCGTTCCTGCCGACGCTGAAATAACAAATATTCTTTTTGATGTGCACCGAAGCATCGTCGTCGTGGAAGCAAAACGCCCAGGCATGGTCATCGGAAAACAAGGTTCAATCCTTGAGGAAATTAGAAGAACAACTTTGTGGACTCCACAGGTTCAGCGTTCAGCAGCAATAACAAGTAAAATCACTGACAACATTCGGGAAGTTCTTTACGCAAACAACAACTACCGGAGAAAATTCCTCAACGATATCGGAAAAAAAATCTACAACGAATGGAATCCTGAAAAAGTTGAAGAGTGGGTTCGGCTGACATTTCTCGGAGGAGGACGGCAAGTCGGAAGAAGTTGTTTGCTTCTCCAAACACCAAACTCAAAAATTCTTCTCGACTGCGGAATCGACGTCGCGTCAAATGGAAACGACAAATTTCCATATTTCAATGTTCCTGAATTTGACATAGCCCAACTTGATGCAGTGATTATCAGCCACGCACACCTCGACCACGTCGGGCTTTTGCCGTATCTTTACAAAATGGGATACAAGGGCCCGGTTTATCTAACCGCCCCGACCCGCGACATCGCTGCACTACTTTCCCTCGATTTTATCGGCGTCGCTTACAAACAGGCATCAACACCTTTGTTCTCTTCAAAAGATATAAAAGAAATGGTAAAACATTCTATCTGCTTGAACTATAACGAAGTTACCGACGTCACTCCCGACGTAAGACTAACAATGTATAACTCAGGTCACGCACTCGGAAGCGCAATTGTCCACCTCAACATCGGAAACGGCTTGCACAATTTGGTTTACACTGGAGATTTCAAATACGGGCACT
>CAYQLQ010000049.1:0-2605 GCA_964418495.1 Candidatus Woesearchaeota archaeon
AAGAGTTTCTTCGATCTGCTCGCTTTCACTTGGTCGTCCTCTTCTTCTCGGCGCCCGAGTTTCTTTTACAGGAGCTTCAGATTCTTCAGCTTTCGGAACTTCTGCAAATTCATCCTTGGCGATCACTTTTTCTTTCATTATATTTTTTCAATCTTCAATTTAATTTCACTGAATGTTTTTGAAAAATCTTCTTTCAAATGTTTTCCAGAAATTCTGTCTTCTGTAGGGAAAACTTCTTTTTTGCATTCAATCTCCAATCCAGAATCAACAAGCCCTTTCAGAATCGCGAAAAAATTCGAACCAGAAAGTATCCTCAACATTCCAGCGTCGACAATCGGCGTTTTCATTTTTTCTTTTAGAATTTTTTTCCCAAAAAGAAATCCTGTCAGATACATCGCCGGAGCAGATGCAAGACTTCCGGATTTTTCTTTCGGCCAGCCGAATTTCAAAAGTTCCTTCGAAGTTGTTCCTTTGATTATTTTATCCTGCGCCGCGGCGCTTTCAACATATTGCACAATTGCGTAGCGGTTGCTTCTTCGGAAAACCAAACGCGGAACTCCGCCTTTCAAAAGTTTCATTCTCTTCCCGTAGTCTGTCCGTCCCTGATGCCGTCGCTTTTTTACTGTTTTCATTTTAATCCTCCGATGTATTCTTTCAAATTTGCCTTGCTTTTAAAATGTCTATTTTTTATTTTCTTCCGCATGTCTGTAAAATCTTCCGCAGAAATCTTGCCCTGCTTTTTCATTTCAGTCAAATAAGAACGCAATTTCCGCGTGTGAATCACATAAGTTTTTTTCCTAACATTAACTTTCTTCCGTATATTTCCTGGACTTCGGCTTTTTGATTTAACCACTTTCCGAGTTCCGCTCATCGGATTCACAATTATCGCGCCGTCCCGTCGCAGTTCGCGAATATCCTGTTTCGTCAGTGCTTCTTTTATTTCCTCGACTCTTTCTTTAACAAAAGTGATTCGCGCTTTTCCAACTCCAAATGTTCTCATCGCCAGATTTTTCTTTTTAGCTAAATTCATTTTTTATTCTCCTTTGAGTTTTTCTTCAAAAACTTTTTTATATTGCTGACCCGAACCGCAAGCCCGCGTTCTTTCGCGCTTTTCAAAATCTCTATTTTCCTTTTCTTTCCGATTTTTCCCAAGACAAGAATATTTTCTTTTCCAGCTTTTCCTAAATCTTCCAGATTGTAAATCTTCAGTGGTTTTTTATTCTGAATTGTCCCCCGAACTTCCTTTTTCTTTTTGTATCCGACGCTGACAACCGCAGGATATCCTTTCCGTTTCTCCCGCATTTTGTTATCTCGTCCAGTAGGATTTCTCCAAACCTGTTTCTTTTTTCTTCGCCTTCCAAGTTTAGAATATCTGTCGTGCGAGCGTCTCAAAAATTTCTTTGGCATTATATCTCCTTCCCCGCTTTACTTGTGAGGAATATTCCGTCCTGAAAAACTCGTCTGTCCCGTGCCCGTATCTTCGTCGCTGTTTCAAGATTCGCCGCCGCCTGCCCCGCGACTTCCTTGTTGTTTCCGATTATCGTGATAACATCTTTATTAACTTTCATTTCAACACCCGCAGGAATTTTCGCGCGCCGTTCTTTTTTCTCGCCAAGAAAATTTTTAATAACCGCAGTATTCCCCTGAACCTCGACGCTGATTGGAAAATGGCTGAAACAAATTTTCAAAAGATATTCATACTTCTCCTGCGTTCCCTGAATCATATTCCGCACGTGCGACGCAATCGTATTCATAAGCTTTTTTTCCGCCTTCGTGGATTTCTTATTTCCAATAATTATTTCGTTTCCTTTTTTTTCAAAGGTAAGATTCTCTGTCTGAAACTCTCTTTTATTTTCTCCTGCCTTTCCTTTTATTGTCAAAAGGTCTCCGTTCAGAGTAACTTCCACACCTTCGGGAATTTCAATATTCTGAAACAAACTTTTTCTCATCAGTAAAAATATGCAATTAAGCATCCTCCGATTTCTCTCTCCAGCGCTTCTTCGTGCGTCGCCAATCCTTTATTCGTGGAAAGTATCATTGTTCCAATATTTCTCGCCGGAAGATATCTTCTTCGGTATTTTTCAACCTGCGATTTATTGACGCTGAATCTCGGCTTTATCGCTTTGCACATCGTAAGGTCCCCGACAGTAATATCAAGAGTTTTGTCCTTGCTGTTAATCTTATATTTTTTCACCGCGCCTTTTTCTTTCATTATTTTAAGAACCTCAATAAGAAGGTTGGAAATTATTTTAATCTTCACAGTATCTTTGCCTGCGGCTTTTGCGTTCCGAATCATATTCATTGCGTCAGCGACGATATCTTGTGCCATTTTAACTATATTTCCTGAAGCCGATTTCTTCCGCGACTTGCCTGAAGCAGTGTCGGCATAAATTTATTCCGTATGATTTTATATGTGCTCCGAATCTTTTGCATCTCTCGCATTTTTTCACAGCGATGCCGGTCGTTCTTTCTTGAGGCTTACAGTGCTTTAAAAATTTCTCCCTCACCGCCGGCTTGTTTTTCAACTGTTTCAATATTTTTCTCCAATCACTTGCAGTCATTTTCCTATAAACTTCGTCTGGAAGTTTTCCTCCATAAATTTAAT
>CAYQLQ010000050.1:0-2525 GCA_964418495.1 Candidatus Woesearchaeota archaeon
TTCGCCTGCTCCTGGAATTGTGATTTCTTCGGATTCAGAACTTGTGAATTTTCAATTTAATGTTTCAGATTTTAGCGACGTTGCGAATTGCAGTTTGATTTTGAATGGTGTTGGTACTTTGAATTCGAGTTTCATTAATAAATCAGTGACGAATAGTATTCCTGTAACCCTTACTCCTGCGGTTTATTATTGGAGTGTGAATTGCACAGATTCTTTGAGCAATGTTGGAAATTCGTCGACGAGGATTCTGACAATTAACGCGGTGGTTCCTGAGAATCCATCAAATCCTGGAGTTCCTCTTTCACCAGAGGAAATTTTCCCAGAAGAAATTATTGGAGAAAAAGCTCCGGAAAATTGGAATTGCGAAAGTTGGGGCGAGTGCGAAGTTAAATATGGAATTAATGATTTGCTTTTGGAAGTTAAGAATTTTTCAGGTGTGCAGAGAAGAATTTGTGTTGGTGATGGGAACTCAATGACAGAGAAAAGGACTTGTGTTTTGGGGATAAAAATCGACGCGCGGAAAGTTATTTGGTGCGGTGAGGAATATGTTGAAATTTATAATGAGAACAGCTCGGAGATTTTGGGGCGGTTGAAGGAATCTGAGATTGGGGTTTCGAATTTGTCGCGGTTGGATATTTCTTTTATTGAGACAGGTTTCACAGGATATTGTGATTGCTGTTTCAACGGGGTTCTTGATTCTGAGGAAGAAGATGTTGATTGCGGAGGGATTTGTTCGCCTTGCATGGGCAGGCGGGAATTTTTTAACTGGCTGTTCTGGGCGGTTTTATCGTCGTGGACTCTGCTTGGGATTTTGTTAATTCTTCTTGGAAACTTGGAAAAGAAAAAGATTCTTCGCGAAGCAAAGGCGATTGGGAATACTTTTTCCAGCGAGAAAAATGTGGAAAAGAAAATCCGTAAGTTTTTTAAGCGAAGCTTTTGATGATTCTTTACAATGACAAGAACATTTAACTGTACGGTCCTTCCAGTAGATTCTGCTGAAGCGCTTTTTGGAGAAGTTCCTAAACTGGGTGCGGTGGCTTATGCGTTGGTAACGAGAGCCAGTCGGGTAACAAAAGTCCCTTATGCTGAGATGGTTTTTCCGATTGTTGTTTCTGATGACGAATTAACTTTCGGTAAGCCTTTTGGATTGGTTGATGGAATAAGTTATCGAAATGGAACAAATCGCAATGCAAGAGGGAAATTTCTTGAAGGTGTGCGCAGAGATTTACAAGGAATTTTTCATGACGGAATGAGACAAAGGATTCTTGATGATGTTCATCCTTTTGGGGTTTATGAGTTTTTTTCTTTGGAGATTTCTGATTCAAAAAGAGGAAGGGATTTAAGATGTCCTTGTGCAAGAGTTGGAACTTCTTCTTTGGTGCGTAGACAGAGAAAATACACGCCAAGTCCTGATTAGATTTTTTTAATCATAAATCGCGAACCGATTGAGTCGGAGATTATTGCGGAGAAAACTATTTTGCCGACGGCAGCGCGGAAGATTCCTTCTTCAAGTGGGACTTTGGCTGTTTGCGAAACTTTTTCAATTAAAGAATCTATTTCTTCTTTTGACAAAACAATTCCTGTGGGTTTTGAACCCATGGTTCCTTTTACAATTATTTTTTCTTCAGGCCCGTTGCATTCGATTATTCTTATTGCGGAATCTGCGAGAAGAGGATTGAGAGCGCCGAGGCTGATTTCAACATTTGAGGGGGTTGGGCGGAGATAATTTAGATTTTGGGGAAGGCGCGGTTCAGGAATTCTAAGAACTGGAAGAGGTCTGGAGATTTGAGGATTTATCCGCGGAATTATCAAGGGCGGATTTTTAATTTCTTTTTCCTTTTCTTTTATGAATTGTTTTATTTGTTGTTTTTCTTTTTTTTCTAGATTTTTTGTTTCCTCTTCTTTTTCTTCCAGAATATTCGCAAGTTCAAAAACTTCGCTTGGCGCGGATTGGTAAATTAGTTCTTTGGTTAGTTCTCTTAGAAAAAAGATTTTAAATTCCTGTGGAAATTTCTGGAGCATTTTATCTCCTTGGCAGGCGATTGAATCCTGGAGGTGGTGATGAGATTGATTTTTGATATTGGTTCATATCGACGCTGTTTTCAGATGGTCTTGGAATTCCGGGTTGTTGCGGATTTGGATTTGACGATGGCATTTTGTTTTCGTGCAGAAGAGTCAGTCCTCTTGCAAGAATTTTATTTTGTTCAAAGAGATTTTGAAGTTTGTCTATTATTTCCTTGCTGTCTTTTCCTCCTTCGGAAATTTTGACTTCTTTTTCTGCGAGGGCTTTTGCGGAAATTTCAAAGAGTTGGAGAAGTTTGGAAAGTTGCGTCGTCAGGTCGTCTATTTTTATCGAGAGATTTGTCATAACTTTTTGAAGCGCGACGAAATTGTCCATCACTGCGTTTTGAATGTGCGGTTCGTAAGACGGTTTTGCTGTTTTTTTCGAAGGGCTCTTTCGTTTGGAAGTCCTCTTTTTTACCATGCTTTATTTACGATAGAGATATTTAAAAAGTCTTTGATTG
>CAYQLQ010000051.1:0-2191 GCA_964418495.1 Candidatus Woesearchaeota archaeon
TACCAGAAACTACAAGAATTAAAATGACACCAAAATTTTTCGACATATTTGGAACCAAGAAAAATCCAACAATTAAAAAAGAAATCCCCAGAATTCCGATTGAAGTTGATTATCGCGAAAAAAATTCCCTTGTTCCAACCGCGCTTTTCAAACTCGGAATAGAACCAGAATTCAAAGAATTAAAAGTCGCAGATTATCTTGTTCGCGGAGTGGCAATTGAAAGAAAAACCGTCGCTGATTTCATATCCTCAATGATAAACCGCCACCTTCTAAATCAGCTCGAAGAACTCCAGCAATATGAAAAAAAATTATTAATTGTCGAAGGAATCGACGAGCAAGAACTTTACTCTGAAGAAAACGCAGAATCCAAAACCGGAATGAACCCCAACTCAATTAGAGGTTTTCTTCTCTCAATTCTTCTAAAACACAAGGTGCCAATTATATTCACAAAAAATGAAGAAGACACTGCAAAATTTATCTCTCTTATCGCAAGAAAAAAAGAAAACGAATCTCCGCTTAACCCAACAAAAAAATCTTTAAGCAAAAAAGAACAGCTCCAATTTATCGTCGAGAGTTTTCCAGGAATCGGCCCAAAAACCGCACGCAAGCTTTTAGAAGAATTCAAAACAATAAAAAATATTATCAACGCTTCAGACGAGGACCTGCGTAAGATTCTGGGCAAGAAGGCAGATTCCCTAATCCTTCTACGCGATGAGTTCTATTAACAACATCCCAGAAATAAACCGCGTAAAATTCTTCTCCCAAATCCTCTGGAAGCCTATCGTCGCAATCAACAAAAACATCCACACCCCTTATGCAAAGCCCTGCCCTCACCCCATCAACTAATCTATACCTCTCCCCCTCCTCCCCACCATAAATAAAAATCCTTGTTTTTCCTTCTGCAGAAAATTCTCTCAAAAAATCTTTAACCACGCCCCTCGCAGTGATTTCCAGTTTTCCCATTAAAATAAAAATCCTAAACCCCTTTTTAAAAAAATATATTCTACAATATAATCTTCCCAGAACAAAAATCATATAAACCCTCTTTGACTTTTTTTATTATATTTTCCAAACATAATTAACTCAAACTAACTCTCCCAAAATTTTCGCTCCCAACTTTGTCGTAATGCCATTAAACTTTTTATCTTTCTCAGAATTTATCTCGACAATATCCACTGCGCGCAAATTTTTCATCTTGTTCATTCTGGAAATCAAATACAAAATCTGCCGTGAAGTCAGCCCCCCCGGCTCGCAATAACCTGTCGCCGGCGCAAACGCTGGGTCAACCACATCAATATCCAACGAAACATAAAGCTCTTTCCCCGACGAGAACTCCATAATTCCGTCGCAAGTTCCTTCCAAATCTCCTAAAAAAGTATTAACCGAAATAATCCGAACACCTTTCTTCTTCAAAAAATCCCTCTCTGTTTTCCAAGCGTTTCGCATTCCAACAAGAAGAATATTCTTCGCAGGAAATCCGTCCTCAATCAAACCTCTTAACCATTCCTCGTGCGTCGGAAAATTTTTATCAACAGGCTTCATGCAATCAGGATGCGCGTCAAAAACAATCAAACACGGCTCTCTTCCAGAATTCTCGCAATAGTCAAAAAACGCCCGCGTCAAAGAATAACTAATCGAATGGTCGCCTCCTAAAAAAATCGCACGCGGCTCGCTTCCAAAAGTTTCAAACGCGTTCTTGTAAATTAATTTATTAGTCACCTCAAGATTGAAATTATCCAAATGAATCTCCTCCAGCCTCAGCGACGGAAAATCCACTTCCTTCCCTTCCTCACTAGAATAAACCTCTTCTCTAAGACATTTCAAAATATCTCTGCCTGCCAATTCGCAACCTTGCGTTTTCCCAAGCCCGTTAATTCCAGGAACTTTTACAATAAACATAAAAATTCACAGACAAAACTCTTTAAAAATATTTCTAACTCCTTGGACGAAAACCATAAGTCGCACCTGTCCCTTGCCCCCCAGAGGGCCTCGGCCTAACTTGGCTTTGCGAAGACGAATCTTCTCCTTTTGCTTTCTTATTCCAAAACACAACAATCCCTGCGATTACTCCAAGAATAACTAAAACAAGGATAACAACAATCAACCAAACCGCCCAACTGCTTCCTTCATCGTCGCTGTCGCTTCCAAGATGCTGCGTTGTTCCCGCGTTATTTGAAGACGCAGTCCCAGA
>CAYQLQ010000052.1:0-1868 GCA_964418495.1 Candidatus Woesearchaeota archaeon
GGAAACCAAAAACAAGACTTGGAATAGAAGTAAAAGCAGGGAAGATTAAACATCTTGACGAGGTTTTGGATTCAGGAAGAAAAATTCTTGAGCCGGAAATTGTGGACAGTCTTGGAAAATTCAGTTCGGATTTGCTTTCAATTGGACAATCAAAGGGTAAATTCGGCGGGGGGAAAAGGCGGGCGTGGAGACAGACGCAGAGGAAAAAGAAAGAAGGAAATGTTGCGAGTTTCTCGACGCTGGCGGTTGTAGGAGACGGACAGGGGCATGTTGGTATTGGGGTTGGAAAGTCGAAGGAAACTTTGCCTGCAAGAGACAAGGCAGTTCGCTCGGCGAAGTTGGATGTTGTGAGAATTGTTCGCGCGTGCGCAGGATTTGACTGCGCGTGTTCAGAACTTCATTCGATTCCTTTTGAGGTTACTGGAAAATCCGGAAGCGTTCGTGTGAAATTAATTCCTGCTCCGCAGGGAACAGGGCTTGTTGTTGCGAGCGAGTTAAAAAAAATTCTTAAACTTGCTGGAGTAAAAGATGTTTACAGCCGAACGAGCGGGAAACAAAGAACAACTTTCAATCTCGCGAAGGCGTGTTTGGATGCACTCAAAAAAACAAATCGGAGGGGAAAATGATTTGCCTGATAAGAATTAAAGGACGTGTTGGAGTTAGCGCGGACATAGGCGGAACTCTTTTTAGACTTCGGCTTAGAAAAAAATATTCGTGCGTTGTTATTAACCCAACAAAAGAAGAATCTGGAATGATAAAAAAAGTCCGGGATTTTATTGCGTTCGGAGAGATTGACAAAGCAACTTTTGAGAAATTGATTGAGCAACGAGGAAAGACGCTGGACAAGTCTAAGAAACTTGATGCTAAAAAAGTTGTAGAAGGAATTGAAAAAGGGGAGAAATATGACAAGTTGAATTTGAAACCTTTCTTTAGTATGCATCCGCCTCGAGGGGGAATTGAAACGAAGAAACATTTTCCGAAGGGCGTGCTTGGAGACCATGGGAAAGATATAAATAAACTTTTGGAGCGTATGTTGTAATGGAAGAAAATAAATTGTTCTCGGTGAAAGTTCTGGGGGTTGTTTTTGATCCGAAGGAAAAAAAGATTTTGATTGGGCGACGGGAAAACGACGAGCATGTGCCTGAATTGACATGGAGTTTTCCAGGCGGAACACTTCGGAAAAGTGAGAAGATTGAGGAATTTTTAAAGGAAGATGTGAAAAAGAAAACTGGTTTGGAGATTGAAAGTTTGGGACCAATATTCGCGCGGATTCTTCCAGAGAATGAGAAATTTATGATGGTTTATTTTTTATGCGAAAATGTTGGGGGAACTGAAGAAGCGGGGGAGAAATTTGTTGAGCTGAAGTGGGTTGCTCCTGAAGAACTTGAAAAGAATTTTACAACTTCTTTTGACCCAAAATTAAAAGAATACATTGAGAATCTAAAATGAAAACACACAAACGGAAAAAATATTCGCGGGCGCACGGGCGTGGGATGGGAACTGCTGGGCTTGGTTCGCGGAAGAACAATCGAAGTTCGGGAAATCGTGGAGGAACAGGAATGTCTGGAACAGGAAAACGGGCAGACCATAAAAAGACGCTGGTTACAAAAGAATACGGGCACGGTTATTTCGGAAAGCAGGGAATTACGAGTAAAGGAACTAAAAGAGACAAGCGAGACAGAATAAATGTTGGAGAAATTGAAAAATACGCAAAGAATGGAAAAGTTGAATTGAAAAGTTATAAAATTCTTGGGGCTGGGGAAATAAAGAGTAAGTTGACTGTTTATGCGAAAGAAGCGTCAGCGTCGGCAATTGCGAAAGTTAAGAAAGCTGGCGGGGAAATTGTGATTGAGGGTGAGAAGGAGAAG
>CAYQLQ010000053.1:0-1559 GCA_964418495.1 Candidatus Woesearchaeota archaeon
ATTAAATCGCGAAGGTCTTCTCTTCCTGCGTGTCCTGAAACATGAACCTCGTCGAAGATTCGCACGCCGGATTTTTTAACGTCTTTGTCCATGTTTTCTTTATTTGCAATATTTATTGGAACGGGAATTGTTTTGGAGGAGAAAACAATGTTGTCGTCTTTTTTGAATTCAAAAGGAAGTTTGTTTCGGGATAATCTGTCGAGGATGCTTCCGGGTTCTCCTTGGTGTCCGGTGCAGACGACGAGCGAACCGCTTCGGTCTTTGGAAACTTTGTGTAGAACAGCATCAATTTGTTTTTTGTAGCTCGCGAGGTAGACGTCTCTTTTGAAAGGGCACTGGCCGGCGTCGATTGCTGCGGAGACGTATTTTTTCAGGCTTCGTCCGATGAAGTAAATTTTTCTGTCGAGTTTTTTTGCGTAGTCGACGATGCTTTTTATTCTTGCGATATGCGACGAGAAAGTTGAAACGAAGATTGCGTTATGGCGGTTGTTGATTGTGAGGAGAACTTCTTCGACCATGCTTCGGGCGATTTTTTCGCTGGGAGTTTTTCCTTCTTTACTTGAATAGAGCGAGTCGACGATGAGGGCTTTTACTCCTTCTTTGGAAATTCTTTTCAGGGCGTCGTAGTTTGGCGGGAGTCCGAGGACAGGATTGTTGTCGAGTTTGAAATCGTTTGCGTAGAGAATTACGCCGTCGGGAGTGTGGACTGCGACCATCGAGGTTTGGAGTGTTGAGTGAGTTACATTTATGAATTCAGCGTCGTAAGTTCGGTGTTTTCCGCGGACTTTGAAAGTTGAGTTTGGTTTTGTGGAAATTATTCTGTTTGGAATTCCTGTTTTGTCGTCTTCGAGAATTCTTCTTAGGACTGCGGTTGTGAATGGTGTTCCGACGACAGGGGCTTTGTAGCGGTAGCCGATGTATGGGAGCGCGCCGATGTGGTCGAGGTGTGCGTGTCCGAGGAGAATCGCGCGGACTTTGTGACGGATTCCCATTTTATCAAGAATCAAATCGTCAGGCAAAGCGCCGTTGCTTCGAAGTTTTTTTTCTGACGGTTCTTTCTGAAGTGTCTTGTCAATTTCCTGAAGTTCAATAACTGCCGGAAGATAAACGCCGGCGTCGAGAATAAACGCGTCGTCCTTTGTTTCAATCACGCTCATATTTTTTCCGACTTCGTTGAAACCGCCTATTGTGTGTATGTTTAACATTCTCTTTCAGAATTATTAATCAAAAAGGGTTTAAGAATGTTTTTAGAAAGGTTTTTATGTTGTTGTTGTGTGTCTAAAATATGAAAGCCTTGAAACCTGCGTCGCGGGAGAAGAAGCGTTATCTTCTTATTCGTGGGAATGATTTGAAGAAAAATGTCGAGGGTGCGGTGAAGGATTTTGCGGGGGCGCTTGGGCTCGCGGAGGCGAGTATGAATTGGATTGAATGCGAGGGGAATTCTGGAATTCTTTGTGTTAATAGAAAAGCTGTTGACAAAGTTCGGGCGTCGCTGTGTGTCTGGCCAGAAAGAATTGAAATTACACAAGTTAGCGGGACGCTGAAAGGGTTGCGGGGCG